>JAJRSC010000014.1 GCA_024278985.1 archaeon | reverse complement strand
TGTTCTTCAGTATTTGCAAATCTCATTAATATAACTGCTTTAGCCCCCCATTCAACTAAATCATTAATAGTTCTTTTTAATTCATTTCCATCATTAACTCCTGGAATTACTATTATAGCACAATGAACTTCACAATTTTCACAAAAATATTTTAATGCTTCAAGAGCAGGAACAGCATTTTTATCATTCATCCATTCTTTTCTTAACTTTGGATTTGTTGAAAAAACAGAAAAAGATACTTCTTTAACACCATATTCAACTAATTTTTTAGCAATATCTGGATTAGAAAATCCTTTTCCGGAGGTATAACCAAGATGTATATCTAAACCATAATTATCTATTATCTTACACAACTCTATCAAGTTAGGATAACAACTAATATCTCCCCCTCCTGATATTGTTACTCTCTTACTTCTATTAAACATTAAAGAACTTTGTAAGTTCATAATTGCTAAAGGTAGAGGAATAAAATCCCCATTAATTTCCCTAATAGAATAAGTACAGTAATCACATCCAACAGTAAATTGGCAATATTTACATCCAAAAGGATAAATATTTTTTTTATCTACTTTTCTAAAATAGCAAAATTTACAAAATCCATTACAATTAACTCCTGGTTCTCCTTTTAAATCAATCATAACCATATAAAAAACCTTAAATTAATTTTTAAAAAATAATTTTATAATTATTATAAGATTTCTTTTAATATATTTGGAATATCATTAATGTTCTCTGCTACATATACACCTGCCTCTTTTAATGCTCTTATTTTACTTTCAGCTGTTCCTTTTCCTTTTTCTATTATTGCCCCTGCATGTCCCATTCTTTTACCTTTTGGGGCAGATTTTCCTGCAATATATCCAACAACTGGCTTTTTCATCTTTTTTATATACTTAGCAGCTTCCTCTTCTAAAGAACCACCAATTTCCCCAACCATAACAATAGCATCTGTATCTTTATCTTTTTCAAACAAATTTAAAATTTCTTTAAATCCTAAACCAATTATTGGGTCTCCACCAATTCCTACACATGTAGATACTCCAATATCATTTATTTTTAGTTGATTGGCTATCTCATAAGTTAATGTCCCACTTCTTGATACTATTCCAACATTACCCTCCTTTAAAACTTCCATTGGAATTATTCCCAATTTCCCTACTTTTGGAGAGGTAATTCCAGGAGTGTTTGGGCCTATTATTTTAACCCCTAACTCCTCCGCATAGTTAATAAATTCCATTGTGTCATGGACTGGAATATGTTCAGTTATTACAACAATTAAATCTAAATAGTTCATTGCCTCAAATACAGCATCCTTAGCAAAAGGTGCAGGAACAAAAATAACTGAAGCATTGGCATCAGTTTCTTTTACAGCTTCTTTTACTGTATCATATACTTTAACTCCATGAACTTCTTTTCCACCTTTTCCAGGAGTTACTCCTCCAACTATCTTAGTCCCAGCCTCTAACATTTTTTTAGTATGAAAACTCCCCTGTTTTCCTGTTATTCCTTGAACAATAGCTCTGGTGTTTTCATCTAATAAAATCATACAATACCAACCTCTAAAATAGATTTTAATATATAAAATAAAAATATAAAAAAAGTTTAAGAAATATAATTATCATTCCTTAAATAAATATTTTTACATTTCACAATTATAGGTGATAGTATTTGAAAGGAGCTGAAGCAATTATTAAAGCATTAAAAGCTGAAGGAGTTGATATAATATTTGGATATCCTGGAGGAGCAATGTTACCATTTTATGATGCCCTATATGAAAGTGATTTAATTCATATATTAACAAGACATGAACAAGCAGCAGCCCATGCAGAAGAGGGATACGCAAGAGCATCAGGAAAGGCAGGAGTTTGTGTTTCAACATCTGGGCCAGGAGCTACTAATTTAGTAACTGGAATAGCAACTGCTTATGCAGATTCTTCCCCAGTAATTGCTATAACAGGACAAGTTCCAACCAAATTAATAGGTAATGATGCATTTCAAGAGATTGATGCCTTAGGAATATTTATGCCTATAACTAAACATAACTATCAAATAAAGAAGGTTGAGGAAATTCCAGAAGTTATAAGAGCAAGTTTTGAAATTGCTACTACTGGAAGACCTGGACCTGTTCATATTGACCTTCCAAAAGATATACAAACTGCAGAGTTTGATATAGAAAAGTATCCAATTCCTGCAAAAATTGACCTTCCAGGTTATAAACCAAAAACTAAAGGTCACCCTTTACAAATAAAAAAGGCAATGAAATTAATAGAAGAATCTGAGAGACCAGTTATTTTGGCTGGGGGAGGAGTTATATTAAGTCAGGCATATAATGAATTATTATTATTTGCTGAAATTTTAAAAATTCCTGTTGCAACTACTTTAATGGGTAAAGGTTGTTTCCCAGAAGAACATCCTCTTTCTTTAGGAATGGCAGGAATGCATGGAACTAAAGCAGCAAATTATGCAATAAATGAATCTGATGTTTTAATAGCTATTGGCTGTAGATTTTCTGATAGAGTTACTGGAGATATTAATAGTTTTGCTCCAGATGCAAAAATAATACATATTGATATTGACCCTGCTGAAATAGGAAAAAATGTTAGAGTAGATATTCCAATAGTTGGAGATGCTAAAAATGTTTTAAATGATATGTTAAATCTTATTAATACAATAAAAATAAAAAATAGAGAAGACTGGTTAAGTAGAATAAAGTATCTTCAAAAAATATCTATTCCATTAATGGACTTTAATGATAAGCCAATAAAACCTCAAAAATTTGTTAAAGAACTAAGAGAAGTTTTAAAAGAAATTGATAGCAATTTAAAAAATACTATTATAACCACAGATGTTGGACAAAATCAAATGTGGATGGCACATTACTTTAAAGTTTTATCTCCAAGAAGTTTTATATCCTCTGGTGGATTAGGAACTATGGGATTTGGTTTTCCAGCAGGAATAGGGGCTAAGATAGCTAAACCATATAAAAATGTTATTTGTGTAACTGGAGATGGTGGCTTTTTAATGAACTCCCAAGAATTAGCAACAATTAGGGAGTATGATATTCCAATAGTAATATGTATATTTGATAATAGAACTTTAGGAATGGTCTATCAATGGCAAAACTTATATTATGGAAAAAGACAGAGTCAGGTACATTTAGGAGAAAGTCCTGATTTTGTTAAATTAGCTGAAAGTTATGGTATTAAAGCAGATAGAATAACCTCTCCAGATGAAATTAAAGAAAAATTAAGAGATGCCATTTTAAGTGGAGAACCTTATTTATTAGATGTTGTTATAGACCCTGCAGAAGCATTACCAATGGTTCCACCAGGAGGAAAAATAACTGAATTCGTCTATCCTGAGAGAGTAGAACCTCAACCAAAATCTATAAAGTTTAAAAATATTTCAGAAAAAAATATAGAGGAGAAAAGTTACTAAAGAATTTCACACTTTAAAGAATAGATAATTTCATCTTTAAATAATTCTCTGATTTTTTCCCTAATCTTGTTTAAATCTTCCTCAGTTAATTTTTCTTTAAGAGGTTTATCCAATATAAAACCACATCTATAATAATAGCCAAATTCTGAAATTAATGCTAATTCTGGATATTCAACAGATAATATTTTTGTATCTTCTCCCAATAATTTTAATATTTCTTTAAATGCTTTATTAAAATCAAAACCTTCTCTCACATAAAATACTCCATCTACTGCTAATTTCATTTTTCCACCAAAGAGTTCATAAATCTAAACTTTATCATAACTGGAGGAATATCAATATTTGGAACTTTCTCATTGTATGGAATTGTTTTTGCAATAATTACTCTACATTTATCAGTATTCAAAGATTTTTTAAATTCCTTTTCAAAATCTTCCAAGTTATTGACTTCAACACTATCCAATCCACAACCTTCAGCAATTTTTTTAATATTTGTATTTTTAGAGGTATGTGTTTTTTGGTTACCTGTTGAACCATATACAGAGTTATCAACAACTACCAATATTAAATTTTTTACACCACTGTATGATATAGTTGAAAGGGTTCCAAGATTCATTAATATAGACCCATCCCCATCTATGACTATAACCTTCTCATTACAGTTTAAAGCTATTCCTAAGCCAATTGAAGATGCTAATCCCATAGAGCCAAGCATATAAAAATTTCTATCTCTATCTTTAAGATAGTAGAGTTCTTTTGAAGGAACTCCTATATTGCTAACAATAATTTCATTATCTTTAACATTTTCAACAATCTTTTTAATTACCTCTATTCTCCTCATTTTTTCACATCATTATCATATTCCCAATATAGTGCATCCAACAGTATAGCAACTGGATAACTAATTTTATCCATATATTTAGCCCCTTCAAGGATTATTTTATATGCTTCTTCTGGATTTTTTGGTTTAAAGAATGGAATTTCACAAACATCTAAAAGTTTTTCTGTCCATAATCCCATTGGTATCTGGGCAGGAATTTGCTCCTTTAAAAGTCCTCTATGGCTTATAATTAGAAGAGTAGGTATTTGATAGACTTTATATAATGAGGCAATAGCATTTATTGAATTTCCTAATCCAGAATTTTGCATTAATATAGCTGTTTTTTTTCCTGATAAATAAGCTCCAGCACATATTCCAAATGCTTCCTCTTCCCTTGTTGTAGGTAAATGAAAAATCTTTCTTTCAGATTCTATAAGATTTAAGAGATTTTTTAAATTTGCACAAGGGACAGAGCATATAAAATTAATTCCTCCATCAATAAGTCCTCTATATACTGCTAAACTTCCCTTCATAAATTCACCAAATCATAAATGTTATATACTATTTTATCCTTTTAAAGATAGGATATATAAATAAATATTTTCCATAAAATAAAAAAATTTTCATATAAGGGAGATAAGGATGTTGGCATTTGAATTTTTATATTCTCCATATAATAGAGGAATAACATTAGTATTAGATAAAGGGTTACCAATAAAATTTATTGAGGACTATTTAAAGATTTGTGGGGAGTATATAGATTATATTAAACTTGGTTGGGGTACTTCAGCAACAATAAACAAAGATTTATTAAAAAATAAAATAAGGTTGTATCAAGATTATAATATAAAGGTCTATCCAGGAGGAACATTATTTGAGTACTGTATATTAAAAGATAAGTTTAATGAATTTTTAGATGAGTGCAAAGATTTAAATTTTGATGCTATAGAAATATCTGATGGTTCTTTATATATTGAAAAAGAGGACAGAGGAGAGTATATAAAAAGAGTAAAAGAGGAGGGTTTTGAAGTTTTAACTGAAGTAGGAAAGAAAAATATAGAAAAAGATAAATTATTATCAATAGATAAAAGAATTGAATTAATAAAATTTGATTTAGATAATGGAGCTGATTATGTTATTATTGAAGGTAGAGAAAGTGGAAAAGGAATAGGAGTATATGATAAAAATGGAAATGTAAAAGAGGATGAGATTAATAAATTAGTTAATTTTATAGATATAAAAAACTTAATTTTTGAAGCCCCTCAAAAACATCAGCAAGTATATTTTATAAAAAAATTTGGAAGTAAGGTAAATCTTGGGAATATTGCATATGATGAAGTTATCAGTTTAGAAACTTTAAGAAGAGGTTTAAGAGGAGATACTTTTGGAATAATATAATTTATTTAAATTTATATGTATAATAAAAAATTAATATCCTATTTTAGATTTTTTAATTAACCTTTCTTACTTTTAATACAAAACTATAACTTTTATAATTTTTCCAATTTAGTATTTTTCACATTTAACTTCAAAGTATTTTCTTGGATGGCTACATGAAGGGCATTCTTCTGGTGGTTTTTCCCCTAAATGAACATATCCACATTTTCTACAAACCCACTCTACAGGTTCATTTTTCTTAAATACTGTTCCATTTTCAACTTCATTTAATAATTTTTTAAATCTCTCTTCATGATGCTTTTCAGCAATTGCAATAGCCCTTAATCTATCTGCTATCTCTTTTAACCCTTCTTTTTCTGCAATTTCTGCTAACTTTGGATACATTTCAGTGTGTTCAAAATGCTCTCCTTCAATTGATGCCTTTAAATTTTCAGCAGTATTTCCCAAGATTAATGGGACTTCTATATTGTTTAAGATAATTGGTTCGGTAATGTTATATTTCTTTTTTAATTCATTTGCTAAGTAATATAACCATTTAGCATGCTCTCTTTCATTCTCTGCGGTTAATAAAAATATTTCAGCAATTTGTTCATATCCCTCTTGCTTTGCAATTTTTGCATAGCATGTATATCTATTCCTTGCTAAACTCTCCCCAATATATGCTTTTATCAAATTTACAATGGTTTTTTTCATAAAATTTCCCTATTATTTAAGATTTTTATTCCTCAAATTCTACCCATTCATCTAATGGCTCAAAAGATTCTTTACCAACTCTTCCTCTACATACTGGACAAATCCAGTTATCTGGAAGTTTTTCAAATGGAGTTTTTGGAGGAATATTTTGACTTGGGTCTCCTTTTAATGGGTCATATACCCATCCACAAACTTTACACTTATATTTTCTATATTTTGGTTTTTCACATGTTCCATCTAATTTGCATGCTATTTTAAGCTCTACCATTAGTTATCACCTTAAAATTTAATAAAAAATAAAAGAGTAGAATTAATTTACTCTAAACTCTTATAGCAGAACCACCAGTCATAACATTCAATTTCTCCATTTTTACATGCTTCTTCTCTTTGTTTTTTCTCTTTAATATTTGAAGCTGGAGGAATTATAACTTTATCTCCAATTAACTCATTATTTGGCCAATTTGCAGGAGTTGCTACTCCATACTTATCAGAGGTTTGTAAGGCTTTAACAGCTCTAACAATCTCATCTAAGTTTCTACCAATTTCTTGAGGATAGTATATTATAGCCCTTATAATCCCTTTATCATCAACTATAAAGACTGCTCTAACAGTATTAGTTCCTTTGTATGGGCTTATCATTCCTAATTTTTCTGCTAATTTACCCATATCATCAGCAATTATAGGAAATTCTATTTCTACTCCTAACTTATCTTTTATCCATTCTATCCATTTAATATGACTAAATACTTGGTCAATACTTAAACCTATTAACTCACAGTTTAATTCTCTAAATTGGTCATATCTTTTTTGAAATCCAACAAATTCAGTTGTACAGACAGGAGTAAAGTCTGCTGGATGACTAAATAAGACAAACCATTTTCCTTTTTCTACATAATAATCAGGAAGTTTTATAATACCATGTGTAGTTTTAACTTCTACCTCAGGAAACTTTTGCCCTATAACTACTTTACAACAGAGTTCTTCTTTAGTTTCGCACATTTTTGTCACCTAATTATTTTTAAAATTTACTTTCATCTTCTGGCTTTCTTGCAACTAATTTTGGGTCATAACCTTTACATCCACATTCTTGGTGTGTAGCAGGTTACATCATAGAAAGTGCATTTTTTCCACAATTTGAACATTTCTCAGGAGGTTTCTCTGCTTCAAATAAATAGTCACAATTTGAACATTTCCACCATCCCATAATTTACTACTCCTCTTTTTTAATTAAACATTTATTTGCTAATTTCATAGCTAAATCTTCTGGGTCTTTTATTGGAAAGTCATTGTCAGTTAGTAATTTCACTAATTCTCCTGCCTCTATCTCTCCACAGGGTAAAGATATACCGCAGGGTAAAGCTTCAGCTAACTCAATTTTACTTTTTATTGGAAATATATCCTTCTTATCCTTAAAGTATTCTACTAATCTTAATTTAAAATCTTGAATGTCTTTTAAAGCCTCATATAATGGATGGTTAGTAGTTATCATATGTATCCCTCAAATTTTATTATTCTATCTTTCTAAATGCATTTTTTCCTAAACCACACTGGGGGCATCTAAAATCTTCTGGTAAATCCTCCCATTTTGTCCCTGGTGAAATATTTTGAGATGGCTCACCTTTTTCTTCATCATAAATCCAACCACACATACATTGATATTTTGCCATTCATTTTCACCTTTTCTTTATTTATTACTTAATTTATATCTATAAACAATTCAATCCAATGAATAAAAGGACCATCTTCTATAGAGTGATGCATTCCCGTAGAAATTTTAACTTCAAAATATTCATTATATTTAACTTTATCAGGATTATAAATAAAAGAAGTATGCTTTTTTTCAAAATCATTTCCTTCTTTTATACTAAAAAAATAGTTCAAAATTATCCCTTCTATAATATTGTTCTTATGTAATTTACTTATTTTTTATATTATTTAAAGTTTTTGATTTAAAAATTTTATAACTAAGTTATTTATATATCTAAAAGACCTCTTCCAATAATATGGGATAATCTTAAACACTCTGGAAATTTACTTTTTAATCTTGTTTTTTTAAGAAGTTCTTTTATTTTAGGTATATCAGTACCAATATATTGAATATATATATTATCTAATTTTATAGGTTTAGGTAGTGATTCAATTATATTAATTCTTCTTTTCCAATCAGGAAAATGTTTTTTTATAGCTGAATAAATCTTATTATAATTAGGATACCTATCTATACACACAATAACTGGTTTTTTAGTTTCAAAATAGATTTTATTTATATCTGCTATATTAAAACCACCATAAGTAATTCCAGATAAAAAAATAAATTTTATTTTTGAATAGTGCTTTCCTTTTATTATTTCTAACATCTTGTCAGTAACATCCAACCCATCTTTTTGAAATTTTTTAAAATAAACACCATCTACAATTTTATTTCCTCTCATATATGTAGCTATTAAAATGCATTCTTTATCTTCCTTTTTAAAAGGAGCATCATCAAAACCAATAACTTCAATTTCATCCTTAAAATGTGACAACATTATCACTTTCTTTAACAAATGCAACCAAATCATGCATTGTAGCTAATTTAGCACCTTCTATTAAATCCTCTTCTTTTAAACCTCTTGCTTTACAGCAGGGACCACATACTTTAACATTTGCTCCTAAATCAATGGCATTTTTTAATAACTCTAAGTAGTTTGGAACCTCTGAAGGTTCTTGATTTTTCTTAGCAACATAAACACCATTTTCAATAAGGAAAATATTAACCTCAATACCTTCCAAAAGAGATGTTAAAGCAAATCTTAAACCTGAATATGCTCTCTCTTTACCATATGGAGCTTCAGTAATAATAACTGTAAATTTCATTTTTTCACCTTTATAACAATTCTAAAACCTTTTTCAGTTTCTTCAGTTTCTAAAACTTCATGACCTTGGGATAAAACAAATCTTTTTATATTTTCTAATGCAGGTTTATAATCACCTATAACTTCTAATTCATCTCCATCATTTAATTCCTCTAATGCCTTTTTTGTCTTTAAAACTGGAATAGGACATATATCTCCAGAAACATCTAAAGTTTTTCTCATATCTACCCCTATTCTCTGATTTTAAATTTAAATAATTAATTAATTGTATTAATAATATAACTTTATCTATTAGAAAAACTAATATCATATATTTATATATACTTAGTTTAAAAATTAAAAAATCTATGAACTAATTAAAAAACTACCTAAGGGATGTTTATGATTTTAAGGGAGGGAAGTATTGAGTTTAAAGTACCTGATAACCTAACAATAACTAAGAAGGATGAAGTTTTTTACAATCCAAAAATGAAAACTGGAAGAGATATTGCTATCTGTGTAATAAATGCATTTTTAGAGCTTTATCATAAAGATAATCATGTAGTTATAGGAGAAGCATTAGCAGGGAGTGGTGTAAGAGGATTAAGATATGCCAAAGAAATAAATAAAGATGTTATGGTTTATCTTAATGATATTAATCCAAAAGCATATAAGCAAATCTTAGAGAATGCCAAACTTAACAACATAACTAATATAGAGGTATTTAATGAAGATGCAAATCTTTTTTTGTCAAAACATTTTAGATTTTTTAATGTTGTAGATTTAGACCCATTTGGTTCTCCTGTCCCTTATATAGACTCTGCTTTAAGAGCATTAAAACCAAAAAATGCCCTATTATGCTTAACTGCAACAGATACTGCTGCTTTATGTGGTAGGGCTAAAAAAGCATGTCTTAGAAAATATTTAGCATATCCTTTATTATCAAAAGATTGCCATGAGATGGCTTTAAGGTTGTTAGTAGGTTATGTATTAAGAACTGCAGCTAAGTATGAACTATATTTAAAACCAATTTTATGCCATGCAACTGACCATTATGTAAGGGTTTATTTAAAAACTGATAGAGGTGCAAAAAAGGCAGATAAAATATTTGATGAAATTGGGTATATTATGGATAATAATGGAGAAAAAATTATAAAGTCTTATGAGGAAGGTTATAACAAAGAGTTTAAGGGACCATTTTATTTAAAAAATATTTATGATAAGAAAATTGTAGAAAGAGCATTAGATATAGCAGAAGAGAATAAATTTGAAAGAGCATATAAGATATTATCAATTATTTTAGAAGAGTCAGAGATTGATAAAATAGGATGTTATGATACTCACTTATTAGGAAAATTATTAAAAATTTCTGTCCCACCAATAGATATAATTATTAATGAACTTAAAAAGAAAGGTTTTAAAGCCTCAAGAACTCATTATAATCCAAGAGGAATAAAAACTGATGCAAGTCTTAAAGAGATATTATCCTGTATGGTGAAAGAATGATAAAAAAAATTTTTGTTATATTGTTGCCAATTCTTATAATATTTGCAGGATGTTTTAGTAAAGGAGTAGGAGAATTTTATGATGACTTTTCGGAGTATCCTGTTGGTAGTCAGGCACCTTTTGGAGATTGGAAAGTAAAAAATGGTACTTTTATAATTACTTATCCTCCAACTGTTAATATTCCTGGAACTCAAGGAGGGAGTAGTAATAATAAAGTTGTTCAGTGTTTAAAAGATGGAATCTTATACATAGATATGAACTATACAAATTTTGTATATACTATCGATGTATTAGTACCAAATGATTTAGATTCAGCAAAAATATATTTTAGATTACAGGATAATGCTACAAGAGGATATTATATCTACATTGAACCATTTAGTAGAGGATATGAACTTTGTGAGTTTGATAAAAATCATGTAAAAAAATTAGCAGAATCATATGATGCTGCAACATCATATGGAAATATGTTCTTAAGATATAAGATAGTTGTAACTAACAATTCTGTTGACTTATATGTTCAAGACCAGAAATATCTTGAATATAATGGAACTCTCTCTATAAAATGGGGAGGTGTAGGATTTGGAGGAAAAGGTTGTTATTTTGATAATGTGCATGTACTTCCTGCTGGATACACATATTAAGGTGAAGTAAATGGGTGTGCAATTTGGTGATTTTATACCAAGAAAAACAATAACTTTTAATGACCTCTCTGGAAAAAAGGTAGCAATTGATGGATTTAATGCAATATATCAATTTTTATCATCAATAAGATTAAAAGATGGGTCTCCACTAAAAAACAAAAAAGGAGAGATAACTTCAGCATATAATGGAATTTTTTATAAAACTATAAATTTATTGGAGAATGATATTATTCCAGTATGGGTTTTTGATGGAACATCTCCTGAATTGAAGAAAAAAACAAAATTAAAAAGAAAAGAAGAAAAAGAGAAGGCTGAAGAAAAATTATCTGAGGCTATAAAAAAGGGAAACTTAGAAGATATTGTAAAATATGCTAAGAGAGTTAGTTACCTAAATAATAAAATGATAGAAAACTGTAAATATCTTTTAGATTTAATGGGAGTTCCCTATGTTCAAGCTCCATCTGAAGGTGAAGCTCAGGCCAGTTATATGGCTAAAAAAGGAGATGTTTGGGCTGTTGTTAGTCAAGATTATGATGCTTTACTATATGGAGCTCCAAGAGTTGTAAGAAATTTAACAACAACTAATGAAAATTTGGAGTTAATTGAGTTAAATAATGTTTTAGAAAGTTTAAAATTATCTTTGGATGATTTAATAGATATGGCTATACTAATTGGAACAGATTATAACCCAAAAGGTGTTTATGGTATTGGTATAAAAAGAGCATATGAATTAGTTAGAACAGGGGTAGCTAAAAACATTTTAGAGAAAGAAGTTGAGAATTATTATGCAATAAAAAAGTTATTTAAAGAACCTAAAGTTACAGATGACTATTCTTTAAATTTAAAATTGCCTAATAAAGATGGATTAATAAAATTTTTAGTAGATGAAAATGATTTTAATTATGAGCGAGTTAAAAAACATGTTGATAGACTTTATAATATAATAAATTCAAAAATAAAACAGAAAACTCTTGATTCATGGTTTTAATCTTCCCCTAACATTCCTTTAACAATTAATTCAGTTGCTTCTTCTTCATCCAATCCTTTTGCCATTAATGTTTCAAGTTGCTTTTTATCAACACTACCTATTGCTGCCTCATGAGTTATTCTTGCAGTTTCATTATTTACAACAACAATAGGGATAGATTCAACATATGCCTCTCCTTTTATAATCTCAGTACAATCTATATGTCCTCTTGTTTCATCACCAATTCCTTCAATTCTTAGTTTTAAGGTTATTTTAGATTTATCTCTTGCTGCTCCTTTACTTCTTAACATTGCTTTGGCTCTTTTTCCAACTAACTTGACATTTTCATTTATATAAACAATATCATCCCCTGTAGCATATGTTTTAACAATAACATCAATTACACTGTTATCTTTTGCTATGATATTCTGGTTAATTTCAAGTTTTCCAATTCTACCCTTAGTTAATGTAAATTCAGATATATAAATTCCATTTTCCTCTATCTCAATATTAACATCTGGTTTAACTAATATCTCCCCATCTTTTCCATGGTAATGAACCTCTTTATATGTAAATTTTGCATTTTTACCAACTTTTATATTTCCAAACATTATATGCTTGACCTTCCCTTTAATAAATGAACAATGAGACATTAAAGTTATCTCTGAGTTATCCTCAAGTATTATATCAATATATATCTCTTGCTCAACATTCTCCTGAGTTATTCCAAAACACATATGGATAGGGTCTTTAAATTTATATCCTTCCTTAACTATTATTTTACCATATATTTTATTTCCTTCAGTTCTACCTTCTAATATAATTCCTTCACAATCTTTAACATCAACAATTTTACATTCTCTAATTATCATTCTTGGTCCTTTACCATGAATAATTTTATCTGGTTGGTTTGTAGTGTATTTTAATGCTTCTATAATCCCTAAAATTTCCTCCTTAACACTCATAAAATTCACCAGATTTATAGCATTTTCCACATCTTTCAATGTAAAATTTACCAACTTTTTTAGGGTCTCCTGTTTTTATAATTTCTCCAAAACATAATAAGGAAGCTCTATCTGCATGATTAGCTAATTCTTCTCTGTGTGTTATAATTAAAAGAGATGAACCATTTTCTTTTAAATAATTAAAAACTCTTTTAATTTCATCAAAAGATACTATATCTATTCCACTGTCTGGCTCATCTAAAATAGCTAAATCTGGCTCCATACAAATAATTGATGCTAATTCTATTCTTTTCCTTTCTCCACCACTTAATGTTTCATCTACATATCTATTCAAATATTTATTTGGTTCTAAATTTACTAATCTTAATGCCTCAATCATCTTTTTATATGCTAAATCTAAATCTTTTTTATACTCCTCTTTCATTCCTATTTTTAAATATGTTCTTACTCTAATTCCTTCAAATCTTGCAGGTTCTTGCCATGCTAAAGTTAAACCTTTTCTTGCTCTTTCATAGATTTTCCAATTATTTATAATCTCTCCCTTATAAATAATCTCTCCAGAACTCGGATAGTATCCAGAAGCTCCCATAATAGTATAGGCTAAAGTTGATTTTCCTGAACCATTTGGTCCTACAATAGCATGAATTTCATTTTCCTTAACATCTAAATTAATACCTTTTAATATCTCTTTATTTCCTCTAATTACTTTAAGGTTTCTGACCTCTAAAATATTCATTTAATCTCACCAAAATGCATAATAATTATCTTACTTATTAACAACAAACTATATAAAAATAATTAATGTTTTACTTTTCTATAAACAATTTTTTAGCTTTTTCATAGGCCTTATTTAAGGTATAGGCACATAATGTAAATCCTAAACTTTTTGGAGATTCATCTTCTTTAATATCTTTAATATTTCTCCCTTTTAATTTTAATGCTAAATAAGGAACATCTGGACAGCCTCCACCAGAGATATTAACTATATTTCCATCTTTATCTAATGTTATTTTCATATTTCCACATCTAACTAAAATAAATCCATCTATCTCTTTAACTTTTATTAACTCAAGAGGTTTTAAAGAGTAATCATTTAGAGAGACAAATTTTAATGGCTTTATATTGTTATTTTCCAATTCTCTTTTAATTCCAAATTCATCAATTAACTCATATTCAATAGCTAAATCACATCCTTCTCTAATCTCTACTGGTGGAGCTACTACTCTAATATTATATTTATCTTTTAAAATATATTCTGCTTTCATTGCATCCTTTGTGTTTTCAAAAATTATTAATCCCTTCCCTTCTAATCTTTCTTTTTCTTTTTTTTGTTTATCTAATTTAAGTATTTTCTTTAATTTGTTTATCAACTTATCCCTCATATTTATAAAAGTTCTATGTCATCATCTTTTGGAATGTAATATCTTAATTTATTTCCTGCTCTTAAACCATATAGTAAAGCTCTATCTGTATAGTTTAAAATTAGAGGTATTAATTCTTCCCCTCTTATTCTTAAATGTCCATTTGAGCAACTTATCTCATTGAACTCCTCAACATTATCAACTCTAACATTTTTTCCATAAAATAGTATTGGAACACTTTCTCCTGAGTGAATTAAATTTCCAACAGAAGGTGTTGAATGGTCAGCAGTTATTATAAGTAAATCATCATCATTTAATTTTAAATTACCTATAAGTTTATCAATATTTTCAATAACTTTAACCTTATTTAATGGGTTTTTTGTATGGGCAGCTTCATCTGTTTCTTTTGTATGCAAATGAATAAAATCATAATTTAGCTTAGGAATTAAACTTATTCCTTCTTCAAAGCTATCAATTTTTATAAAATCCATTCCTAAGAATTTTGCCAATCCTTTAAATAATGAACTGCTACCTAAAACAACTCCTCTCATTCCCCATCTTTCTTTAAAGCTCTCCACATTTTTATATCTTGATGCCCATTTTGTTAATAAAAAATTAGCAGGCATTTTTCCTACTTTTCTCCTTATTTTATTTATTTTATGATTTTCTAATATTTTATAAACATTTAAAAGATATTTATTTAATGCCTTAGCAGTGTCTTTTGCTTTATTATATTCAATTTCATTTTTACATAACTCTTTTATTGGTTGAACTTTCATAACATATCTATTTTTATAAAATGGGTCAGAATCAGAAATTTTATCTGAAATCCATCCATTTTTTTCTTTAATTTTTAATATAAAATGAACATCAAAAGAATAAAAAAGCTCAAACTCATACCCATCTACAAAAGTGGGAAAGTCATTTATTAATTTTTCAATCTCCTCTTTATCAATATCTTTTGTTCTCCTATCTTTAACTAAAAATCCCCTTTCATCCTTTTTAACAAATCCAAGTGATGCTCTTAAGTATATGGAATTTTCTTCAATCTCAATATCTTCCCCTAAAGCCTCAATAACTCCTCTCCCTGGAAATTCATCTAAGGAGTAGCCCCAAAGTAAAAAATGAGCTACCTCAGTACCTAAGGGAATTCCCTCTTTGTATGTTGTCATTAAGCCACACATCCCATTTTTAGCCAATTTATCCATATTTGGAGTTTTTGCATATTGTAGTGGGGTTTTATTACCTAAAATTTCAGAAGCCCTATCACCTAAACCATCTAACAATATTAAAATAGTTCTCATTTTCTCACTAAATAAATTTTTTCACAATATTTTGATAATTAAAATTTCCTCTGTATCCTTCTTTTAAAATCTCAATTGATGCTGGATATACAAATTCATTTAATAGTTTTAAAATACTCTCTTTATCAAAAATTACCTTTCCATCTTTATCTCTATAATTTCCACTAAATACACATGAAAATTGTTTTTTTCCTTGTTCCCATTCTTCTCCAATAATCTCCTTAATCTTCCTGCCTTCTCTTATGTATTTTATAGGTAAAGTTAGCTCAACACCAAAATCTTTACAAATTTTACTATAAACATTTAAAACTTCCTCTATTTGGTCAATTTTAAAATCTCCATTGTGATAAACCCTCTCCCCACTAATTATTTTATTCCCTAAGTGTTTTGCTAAAGGAATTCTTAATATTCTTAGATATGCATGACATCCAATACATGGTGTGTAATAGTTAAATTTCTTAATAAGTAAAACAATCCACCTACCATTTAATGCTCTCCAAAGTTCAGGCTCAAACATAAAATGTAAAGGTAATAAAATTTTATCATTATCAATTTCTTTAATCCTTTTATTTGTAGTTTCCCAGTTTTTATAAAAGATATCTAAATTTCCATAATCAGTTCCTGTAAATCCAACAACTGGTAAAACAACATCGACACCTTCCTCCATAGCTTTAATTATTGCCGCTACGCTATCCCTACCTGAAAATTCTCCAACTGCAATTTCACCCAGCTTTAACCCATTTTCTTCAATAATTTTAAATGTTTCATCAGATAAAGTTAGTTCTTTAAATGATTTTTTGAAATCAATAAAATTAGAGCTATTTTCATCAATTATCATAAATCTATCACCTAATATGTTCCTACCTATATGTTTCTAAATATTATTTTAACATCTTTTCAGTTTTTAAAATATCATTAATATCCATTAATTCAATTAAAAACATTTCACATTTAACATCTAATAGAGCATCTAATATTGGTTTTAAATTGTTAAGATTTTTAGGAGGAAGATGTTTTCCATCCTTTTCAATTTCATACACATGGGAGTTATAAATTCTATCAGAGCAAATTTCTAAAAATTCCAATCTTTTATTATATGGAATATGTCCAATATCAAATGTTATAAAACAATTAACTTCATCAGCAATTTTAATAATATTGTATGGATTTGATGAATATCCTCGTCTTAAATTTTCTATGCATAATTTTAAATTATTTTTTTGTGCAAACTCATTTAGGATTGTTAGATTTTCTATAATTTTTTCTTCATTAATATCTATTTTTCTACTGTTGTGTAAATGGATTGTTAAATAATCACTTCCAATAATCTTTTCAATTATGTTTTTTAAAATAGAAATACTTTCCTTTTTTTCAATATCTAAAATAGGTGCATGATATCCAATTATATTATTTTTTTTATAATTTTTGGATTAAAGTGTAGGCCCCAATCTAAGAATTTATTATTTAAAATATATTCCTTTTTAGTTCTTATACATATTCCTATCATACTCCCACAAAAATAAATTAATGCAATTAAAAGATATAAAAATTCATATTAGAAAATTTAATAACTTCAGTTAAAAAATAAAAATGTAATTCAATTTAAATCATCTCAATAAACGCCTCTAATCTTGTTTTTAACTGTTCTCTATCACTTTCAGAGTAATCATTGAGATGCTAATAAAAATTTAACATTACGGTCTTGATTTATACTATATTTATACTAGTCAGTATAAATTTAAATACTACATCATAAAATAATAGAGATATAGCATTTGGATTTGTATAGGGATTTGTAATGAATATATTCATATATTTAATGAAAAATAAAAAATTTAAAGTATTATTTTTCTTATGGGGTATTGTTATAACTCTTATACTTTCTAAATTTTTAAGATTTAAATTAATTGGAACTAACTCATATATAAATATATACCCTTGTTTATCTCCTTTATTGGGATTAGTTTTAGGAGAGCTATATGGAAGCTTAGTAGTTATATTATTATTTATTTATTATTTAGTTTTTTTCCCAAAAGCTTTATATTTTGGATTATTATCACCACTTCCAACACTTTTATCGGTTATTATCGCTGGTTATTTGTGTAAAGGAAACTGGAAAATTCCAGCTATAATTTATGGTTTTGGATTGTTAGTTTTTTTTATTTTAGCATATCCTATATTTTACTATGCAATATTTTCAATAATAGCATTGGGTATGATTTTAACTATTAGAGATAAATTTTTAAAATTTTTATTTGATAATGACATAAAAAAAGTATGTGTTGGGGCATTAAAATTATCTTTTGTCTGTGTAATGTGTGATCATCTATATGGTTCTATTTTAGGTTTAGTTATTTTAAAGATTCCTTATATTGATTATGTTAGAGCTATTCCTTCATTTATATTAGAGAGAACTGTAATGACCATTATTGGAGCGTTTTTTTTAGTATTTATAATAGAATTTTCAAAGGAAATAATTAAGAATAGTAATATTATTAAAAATATATTAGTTGAGGAAATAATTAGAGATTCTTCTGTCAACAGTACAATAAATAACAATATAGATAAGGAACTTTTAAAGAAATATAATATTACTTTACCAACTAAAGAAGATGAAAAAAAAGCAGTTGCTGAACTTGTAAATATTTTAATTAGTAAAAGGGGGAAATAAATGTTAATTTTAAAAGTAAAAATTTTAGATATTGATTTAGAAAATTTTATTCTAATTAATAAAGAAGATTTAAAATCTTCTCAATATTTTCCTGGAGATAGGGTTATAGTTAAATACAGAGATAAGGAAAGTGTTGGGGTAATATATTCCTCTAAGAGTTTGGTAAATAGAGGAGAAGTAGGAATAAATATAGAGATGGCCAAAGAATTAAAAATTAAAGATGGGGAAATTGTTTATATTACTCATGCAGAAAGACCAAAGTCAATAACTCACATAAAGAAAAAAATGGATGGGAATAAATTAAAAAAAGAAGAGATTTATGATATTGTTGATGAAATGGTTGAAGGAAAGTTGGGAAATATTGAAATTACTGCCTTTGTTACATCTATCTATATTAATAGTATGGATATGGATGAAATTGAGGCCCTAACTATTAGAATGGCAGAAACTGGAGAAAAAATTGATTGGGATAGTTTAGTTGTAGATGTTCATTCAATTGGAGGAGTTCCTGGAAATAAATATGCTTTAATAACTGTCCCAATAGTTGCATCATTAGGTTTAAAAATTCCAAAAACCTCATCAAGAGCTATAACATCAGCAGCTGGGACAGCTGATATTGTAGAAGTTTTAACAAAAGTTGATTTATCTCCTGAAGAAATAAAAAAAGTTGTTAAAGAAACAAATGGATGTTTAGTTTGGGGAGGTGCTATAAACTTAGCTCCTGCAGATGATATAACTATAACAGTTGAAAGACCTCTTAATATAGACCCTAAACCACTTTTATTATCTAGTGTAATGGCTAAAAAATTAGCTATGGGAATTAAAAAGTTAGTTATTGATATTCCAGTAGGAAATGAGGTCAAAGTTAAAAATTTGAAGGAAGGTTCTTCCTTAGCAAGAGACTTTATTAGCTTAGGAGAAAGATTAAAAATATATACGGAATGTGCTTTAACATATGGAAATCAGCCAATTGGTAGGGCAATAGGACCAGCTTTAGAAGCAAGAGAAGCCTTAGAGGCTTTAGAAGGAAAAAAAGTTCCTGACAGTTTAATAGAAAAATCTACAGGCTTGGCTGGAATATTATTAGAAATTGGAGGAGTTGCACCATTTGGAGAAGGTAAAGAATTGGCTGAGAATATATTAAAAACAGGAAAGGCTCATAAAAAATTTATGGAGATTATAGTTGCACAGGGTGGAAAAGAAATAAGTTCTGAAGAGATTGAGGTAGGAAAATATTTTGCTGATATTACTGCTCCATTTGATGGTTATGTAACAAAAATTTCCAATAGAGGAATAACTAAAATAGCTAAAGAGGCAGGTGCTCCAAATGATAAAAAGGCTGGAGTATATTTAAATGTAAAAGTTGGAAATAAGGTAGAAAAAGGAGATGTCTTATATACTATCTACTCAAATTCTCAAGAGAGATTAAAAAATGCCTTAAAAGTTGCAAGATTGTTATATCCTGTAAGAATTGAAAATGTACTCTTAAAGAGAATATCAAGATTTTAGGATAATTTTTTTATAGAATTATTTTATTATTTATTTGGACTACTTTGTTTTTCTTGGGGTTTATAATGATAGAGAAATTTTTAGAGATTGAAGTTTTAATATCTCCAAATGTATTTAATAAACTTAAAGATATAAATGTTGATAACTTAGTAAGGAAGATTAAAGAATTTAAATTATATAATGATAAGTTTATTCTATTAGACTCAAAATTTTTAGATATTTTTTTAAATGAAGATATTGAAACAATAATCAAAAAATATAAAGACTTTGATTTTATTCATTATTATACTGGAGAGAAGGAAGAGATTAAAAAAGAAGAGAAGAAGGTAATAATAAATGATACTAAGATAGAAGAAAAATTAAAAGAAACTTTAAAAATAGAAAATAAAAAAACAGATACAGAAGATAAAGAGAATAGATTAGAAAGAATTAAAAAAATTAAAGAAAGTTTTAATAGTAGAATTAACTGGATTGCCAAAGATATTGAAAGTAGGATATTTATTTATGATGAGACAGATGTTTCTGGAAAATCAACATGTACTGGCTCTATAGATGATTTTATAGAATACTTTAGAAGTAGATATAAAAAATTAAAAAAATTCATTGAAAGAAAGGCAGGAAGAAAAGGAATTCCAATAGAAAATATAAATAAGTATAGAGGAATGGATGATGTTTTTATTGTTGGAATAGTTTCAGAAGTTGATTGGACAAAATCAGGGAATTTGAGGGTTAAATTGGAAGATTTAACTGATGAGATAACAGTTATATTTCCAAAGGAAAAAGTAGGAAATGAGCTTCCTGATGATATTTTATTAGATGAAGTCATTGGAGTTATTGGTAAAATTTCCCAAAATAAGGTAATGATAGCTAAAGAAGTTATAAGACCAACTTTAACAAAATCTAAAATTAGAAAAGCTGAGGAAGAAGTATATCTTTTATGTTTATCTGATATTCATGTTGGTAGTAAAGAATTTCTAAGTAAAGAGTTTGAAAAATTAATAAGATTTTTAAATGGACAAGTTAACAATAGTTTAGAGGAAAAAATTGTTAGCAAATTAAAATATATTTGTATAGCAGGGGACTTAGTTGATGGTGTTGGTATTTATCCAGGGCAAGAAGAGGATTTATATGAGATTGATATATTTAACCAATATGAAGAAATTTCCTGTTATTTAGAGCAAATTCCTGAGCATATATCAATAATTATCTCTCCAGGAAACCACGATATTGTAAGACCTGCAGAACCTCAGCCAAGATTACCAGATGATATTATAAAGCTATTCAATAGAGATAATATTTATTTTGTTGGAAATCCATGCTGTTTAAATATTCACGGTTTAGATTATCTTATTTACCATGGTAGAAGTTTTGACGATTTAGTAAGTCAAGTTAGAACAGCTACATATGAAAATCCTTTTACTATAATGAAGGAACTTATTAAAAGAAGATTACTCTGTCCTACATACGGAGGAAGATGTCCAATAGCTCCAGAACATAATGATTATTTAGTTATTGAAAAGGATATTGATATCTTACATACTGGACATATACATATTAATGGTTATGGAATATATAGAGGAGTTGCATTAGTTAATAGTGGAACTTTCCAGACACAAACAGATTTCCAGAAAAGAATGGGTATTAATCCAACCCCTGCTATAGCACCAATATTAAACCTTGGAAAACTTGGCGAAGAAGGGCATTATATTGAATGGGATAGAGGAATTGTAGAGGTTAGATTATAGAGTGGAAATTATGGAACTTAAAGGTAGAAAAATATCAAAAGGAAAAGCTGTAGGAGTAGCATTAGTTTCTAAAAAACCATTTTCTTTTTTGGGAGGAGTTGATGAAGATGGAAATATTATAGATAAAAATAGTGATGTTTTTGGAGAAAATTTAAAGGATAAAATTTTTGTTTTTCCATATGGAAAAGGAAGTACAGTGGGAAGTTATGTTATATATGCATTAGCAAAAAAAGGAATTTTAAAGGGGATAGTTAATAAAGAATGTGAGCCTATTGTTGCAAGTGGTGCAATTATTGGAGGTATTCCTGCAGTGGATAAAATAGATATTGAGAAAATAAAAACTGGGGATATTATTGAAGTAGATGGAGATAGAGGGATAGTTAGAATAATAAAGGGGAAATAATGGAAGTTTTAGAAATCTCCCATGATACTTATATAATTAAATATTTAGATAAAATATATAAATTAGAGATAGATAATAATGAAGGAATTTTATATATAAAAGAAAATGATTCCTATAAATTATTAGAAAAAGGATTTAAAGGAACTAATAAAGAAATCCTAGAAAAAGCATTAAAATACTTAGAACTTACTCAGAATGTTATTTTTAATCATGATAAAGGTACCTGGTGGGAAGCTTTAAGTGTGTCAAATGATGATATAAATAAAATTTTAAAAGAAATATATAACTCTATAGAAAGCACTTCCTGTATATCTGAAAGTATTGAATATTTATATAATAAATATAAGAATAATACTAATAAATTAATAGTCTCTATGATTATCTTTGGAGAAATTTTAGAGGAGAAGAATACTAAAGAGAATCTAAAAAAAATTTATGAGTTTTTAAATGGTTGGGATAATTCACTTTTAATAAATAAAATCATTGAACATAAAAATACTGAAAAAAATAAAGATACAGAATATATAAGGTGAATTTCAATTGTTTATGAGAGAGATTGAACTTAGGGGGCATATAATTGATAGTTTAATTTTACCTAAGGTATTAGATAAAATTTTAGAGCTTAATGGAGATTATCAAATTTTAGAGTTAAAGGTTGGTAAAAAAAAGACAGACCCAAGTTATGCTAAAATATTAGTTATTGGAAAGAATGAGGAGCATTTAGATACTATATTAAATGAGCTTAGAGAACTTGGGGCTGAAATTCCTGAGTTAGAAGATGTTGAATTAGTTCCTGCTGAGAGGGATATGGTTCTTCCAGAAAACTTTTATTCAACTACTAACCATAAAACATACATTAGATATAAAGGGCAATGGATAGAAGTTGAAAATCAAAAGATGGATGGAGCTATTGTTGTATATCCTGAGGAAATGAGAGCAGAGGTTAAGACAATTAGACATATAAAAAAAGGTGATTTAGTAGTTGTTGGTTATAAAGGAATAAGAGTAATTCCTCCAGAAAAACCAAGAGAACAGGGTTTATTTGAGTTTATGAAATCTGATGCATCATCAGAAAAACCAAAAGAAACAATAATTAGAAAAATAGCTAAGGAAATGATAAATATAAAAGAAAAATATAAAAAGACTGGTAAGGGAGGGATTGTTGTAGTAGCAGGGCCAGCAGTTGTACATACAGGAGCAAGAGATGCATTGGCTAAGTTAATTAAAATGGGCTATGTTCAGGCACTTTTTTCAGGGAATGCCTTAGCAACACATGATGCAGAAGTTTGCTTTTTTGGAACATCTTTAGGGGTAGATTTAAAAACTGGAAAAGTAGTTCCAGGAGGGCATAGTCATCACTTAAGGACTATAAATAAAATAATAAAAGTTGGAGGATTAAAAAAAGCAGTTGAAGAAGGATTATTAACTAATGGTATTATGTATGAATGTATAAAAAATAATGTTCCATATATTTTGGCTGGAAGTATAAGAGATGATGGACCTCTACCTGATGTAATTACTGATGTTATGGAAGCTCAGGATAAAATGAGGGAA
The DNA here is from genome assembly GCA_024278985.1 of archaeon. Classification (GTDB taxonomy): domain Archaea; phylum AGJL01; class Methanococci; order Methanococcales; family Methanocaldococcaceae; genus Methanocaldococcus. The sequence goes on along the minus strand of JAJRSC010000014.1, from coordinate 54,553 downwards.
CTTTTAAAAGGTAAAGATATGGTTTTAATGCTCTCCTCTATGTTACACTCTATAGCTACTGGAAATTTACTACCCTCTTGGGTTAAAACTGTGTGTGTTGATATTAATCAGGGAGTAGTTACAAAATTAATGGATAGGGGAACCTCCCAAGCTATAGGAATAGTAACAGATGTAGGGACATTTTTACCTTTGTTAGTTGAGGAGTTGGAGAGGTTGGAAGATGAGAGAAAATCAGGCAAAGGAGTTAATAATAAAGGGAATAGAGACAATATCAAAGATGAAAAAAATAAAATTTGAAGAAAAAAAATTTAGTTATAAAGATGCTAAACCTGGAAAAATAAATGTTAAAGCATTTAAAGAAGCTGTATATTTGTTATTAGAGGCAGATGATTGGTTATATAAAAAAGCACCAAATCACTATTTAAATGAAAATGAAGCCAAAGAATTCTGTAAGATAATTATAAAGAGTATAAATAAACTAAATGAAGTTTTGGAAGAGTTTGGTTATAAAGTTGAAAAAAAGAAGGAAATGGAAAAATCCGCTTTATATATTGTTACAAACAAAAAATTATTTAGAAAGTTAAAATCTTTAGGATATAGAGTAGTTTCAACAGATGGATACTTAGATATAAATGACTATAAAGGTAGAGTTCCAGAAAATGCTCTAAAAGGTTTAGAAAAGAAAATAAATATAGTTAAAGAAAACATAAAAAAACAAATTCAAAAAATTAAACCAAGTAAAATATATGTTGTTGTTGCAGATGAAGAAGATTTAAAAGTATATAAAAAAGCTAAAGAGCTATACAATGCTGAGAAGGTTGATATTGATGACTTTGAATGATGATATAATTGTTGTGGGGAGAAAAATAAAAACTCCTTTTTCTAAGGGAATTTTAGCAAGGTCTTTAACTGCTGCAGGATTAAAGCCAAGTATTGCCTATAAATTGGCAGTTGAAATTTTAGATGAATTAAAAAAAGAGGGAATAAAAGAAATAAAAAAAAATGACCTTAGAAGAAGAGTATATAACCTATTGTTAGAAAGAGGATATAAAGAGATTGCAAAAAAATATTTGTTATGGAGGATTGTTTTATCAAAAATGCCATTGTCTATATTAATAGGAGGAGCCAGTGGTGTTGGAACATCTACTATAGCATTTGAAATAGCTTCAAGATTAGGAATATCAAGTGTTATAGGAACAGATTCAATAAGAGAAGTTATGAGGAAAGTTATTAAAAAGGAACTAATCCCAACATTATATGAATCAAGTTATACAGCATGGAGAGTTTTAAGAGAAAATATATCAAATGATAATAAATATATTGTTGGTTTTGAAAGACACTGTGAAACAGTATTAACTGGAATATATGGAGTTATAGATAGAAATTTAACAGAAGGACAAAGTGTTATAATTGAAGGTACTCACTTAGCTCCATCATTAATAGATGAAAAATATCTAAAAAATCCAAATGTTTTATTTATTGTATTAACTGTAAGTGATGAAGAACTTCACAAAATGAGATTTTATGCAAGAGGTAGAGTATCTAATAGACCAACAGAAAGATATTTAAAACACTTTAAAATTATCAGAATGATAAATGATTATATGGTTAAAACTGCTAAAGAAAATGGTATTCCTGTTATAGAAAATATAAAGATTAGTAATACAGTTGAGGAATGTTTAAATATTATAACAGATAGATTAATGTGTTTAATAAAAAATACTGACTTAGAAAAATGTTTAAATGAACTTTATGATTGATGAGGGATAAGATATGAAAAAGATAGAAGCGATAATAAGACCAGAAAAATTGGATATAGTAAAAAAGGCATTAGCGGATGAGGGATTTTTAGGGTTGACAGTTGTAGAAGTAAAAGGTAGGGGAATTCAGGGGGGAATTGTTGAGAGATATAGAGGGAGAGAGTATATTGTTGATTTACTACAAAAGGTAAAGATTGAGATGGTTGTTAAAGATGAAGATGTTGATAAAGTTATTGATATAATATGTGAAAACGCAAGAACTGGAAACTATGGAGATGGAAAAATCTTCGTTCTCCCTGTTGAAAGGGCTGTAAGAGTTAGAACTAAAGAAGAAGGAGACAGCATTTTATAGGGAAAAATATGAAAATTGCAATATCCTCATTAGTTTTTTTACCAGAAAGTTTAGAATCAATAACAAATAAATTAATTGAGAATGATTTTTATATTTGGGAAATTGTTTGTGAAGGAAATCATTATTTAGATAAGAAAAATATAAAGTACTTGTTAGATATTAAAGAGGAGTATAGTTTAGAGTTTTTAGTTCATGCTCCTTTTTCAGATTTGAATCCTGCATCTATGAATGAAAAAGTTAGAAAATTAGTAATTGAATGTATTGAAGATGCAATAAAAGGGGCTTATGAGTTAGATAGCTCTATAGTTGTAGTACATCCAGGATATATTCCAGAACTTTGGAAAAATTATTTAGATGATATATTAGATAACAATTTTTCAACACTTTTAGAAATTGTAGAGATTGCTGAAGATTATGATATTATTATTGGCTTAGAAAATATGCCTAATTATAAAGGCTTGTTATGTAGAGAATATAATGAAATAAAAAAACTTATTAATGAAATTGATTCTAAAAATCTAAAAATGACTTTAGATGTTGGACATGCCAATACTGTGGGAAATGTCTTAGATTTTATAAATAAAGATATAGTTCATATCCATATACATGACAATAATGGAGTAGAGGATGAACATCTTGCTGTTGGAGATGGAAATATTAATTTTGATGAATTTTTTAAGGAATTAAAAAAGATTAACTATAATGGAATATTAACAATTGAAAATAAAACATTGAGAGATGCTATAAAAAGTAGAAAAAAAATAATTAACTATATTAAGTGAATTTTTATGATTAAGTTAATATATGAAGGAGAGTTAATTAGAAAAGATGGATTTATAATAAAGGCAGCATCATCTGTTACCTATATCAAAACTGAGGAGCATAATATTATTGTAGATACTTCATCTAACCATATTGAGAAATTAATAATTAAAAATTTGGAAAGTATAAATGTCAAACCTGAGGATATTGATACAGTTATAAATACACATCTTCATTATGACCATATTGGAAACAATGATTTATTTGAAAATGCTACTTGGTACTGTTCAACAAAAGAGCCAACATTTGAAGCTTCTGAATTCAAAGATTATAGATTTTTCAAAGATAAAGAAATTGAGATAATTGAAACTCCAGGACATACTTATGGCTCAATATCAGTTATATATAAGGATTATGTTATAGTTGGAGATGCTGCTCCATTAAAAGAGAACATTTTAAAAAAAATTCCTCCAAGATTACATGTTGATAGAGAATTAGCAATAAAAAGTTTAGAAAAAATAATTAGTTTAAAAAAGAATATTATAACTGGTCATGATGGGATTTTATATTTAAAAGAAATTTTTTAGCAAATTCTAAATCTTCTTTAGTGTTGATATTTACTATTAATTCATCTGTTATAAAAATTTTCTCTTTTTGATATCCTAATTTTGGAGATATAATATTTATTCCTGCAGGAACTAAGCCATTATATGGCTTAGTTGAACCAACATATATAGACTCAGGCATATATACAGATAATGCTTCATATTTAGAATTTTTAAAATTAGCAATGATTTCATCTATAATCTTTGAAGAAAATATAATATCTGAAGAAACAACCAAAAAAGGTTCCTTAAAATATTTAAAACAATAATTTAAATCTTCTATATATCCATTTCCAGGAGTTTCAATAATTTTAATAAAAGGATAATTATCTTTAATATAATACTTAGTTTTTTCTGTGTATTTTGATGTTGCTATAAAAATATCTTCCACATACTTAGAGTTTTTCAATGATTTTATAACTAAGTCTATTAAAAAATAGTTATTAATTTTAATAAGGGGCTTTTCTATATAGCCCAATCTACTACCCTTCCCTCCAGCCATTATTAGAGATTTCATAATCTATATTAACTGATACTTATACCTTTAATTTTATTAGTAGCCTCAGCTGTTTTATTTCCTAAAACTGTAACTGTTTGAGTAGCATTACTTCCGGCAGAACTTGCTGCATTAGCAGCGTTTTTAACATAGTAGTAAGCGGCGATAGCAGCAACAGCAACAGCTGCAGCAACTAATATACCAATTTCCATAGAAATTTGCCCTCTTTTTGATGTTAATTTTCTTATGATTTTCATCATATTTAATCACCATAATTTTATTTTTTGCAATTATTATTTATAATATATCTTATTTAAGATACTTATTAATAGTTTGTATAACAAACTGTTCATTATAGTTAGATTATACTAATGTTCTTGATATGGTTATTTGCTTCTATGGTTTTATTTTTTAATACTCCAATTGTTTTAGTGGCATTTTTCCCAGCATCATAGTTTATAGGGTCGGAAACTCTACTAAGATAATAATAAGAGGCAATAGTAGAAATAACAATAAAAGAAAGTGTTATTATACCAATCTCCATAGAAATTTGCCCTCTTTTTGATGTTAATTTTTTTATAATTTTCATAGCTATCCCTTGGACAGATATATAATATTATTAATACTATTGCTTAATATTATATTCTAATAGTTTGTATAACAAACTTAAAAAAACATCTCTCCATTAATAAATTTTTTAGTTAAATTATGTTTTGGATTGTTAAAGATATCATCAGTTTTTCCAACTTCTATTAATCTACCATAATATAGATGGGCTACTTCATCTGCTAATCTTCTAACTTGAAACAAGTTATGAGTTGCAATAATAATACTCCTATCCTTATCTTTAAAATCTTTTATAATTTTTTCAATAATTAAAGTGTTTGAATAATCTAAATTAGCAGTTGGTTCATCCAAAACCAATACCTCTGGCTCAATAACTAAAGCTCTTGCAATAGAAACTCTCTGTTTTTCTCCTCCAGATAAATATTTTGCTTTTTTATTAATATATTCTAACATTCCAACCTTTTCTAAAATATACTCAACTCTCTCTCTTATCTCTTCTTTATCATAATTTCTAACTTTTAAACCATAAGCAACATTTTCAAAAACAGAAGTATTAAATAATATTGGCTCTTGAAATACCATAGTTATTTTTCTTCTAAACTTTACTATATCACTATAAGGATTTTGATTATTGAAAATATATTCTCCTGCTGTAGGGTTATCTAAAAGAGATATTATATTTAGAAGTGTTGTTTTTCCTGCACCACTATGGCCCATTATACAAAATATTTTCCCTTTATTTATTGTTAGGGATATGTTATCCAATATTTTTTTATTATTTATTTTTTTACATATATTTTTTAAAATAATCATGTTTCTATACTCTTTTTTATATAGTTAGTTATGAAATTAACTATTAGTATAATTGTTAAAAGAATAATACCCAATGCTATAGCAGTTGAAAACTCTGCTCTAACTGTATGCATTTGTATAGCTGTAGTTAAAACTCTTGTGTTGAAATCTGAGGCTCCAGGGACATATACATTTCCACCAATTGTTAGAGCAATTCCTAACTCTGAAATAGCTCTATTAAATCCAATAATTCCAGATAGAAGTATCCAGGGTAAGGATTCTTTTAAAATTGTTTTAATAGTTTGAAACTCATTAGCCCCTAATGTATAACAAAGTTTTCTAAATATCTTCTCTGTCTTTTCAATAGCATCAATTATAATACTTGATATTAATGGAGTTATCAATAAGGCCTGTCCTAATATTATTCCTTTAACATTGTATAATAAATCAAACTTTCCTAAAATTCCTCCATTTGGTACATACATTAAATATAAAATTAGTCCCCATATAACTGTAGGTATTCCTGCAAAGGTGTTAATTAAATTTTTAATAATCATTTTTCCTTTAAATTCATATAATCCAATTAAAATAGATATAGGAACAGAAAAAAATAAGGATAATATAGTTGCAGAGCCAGAAACTTTTAAAGACCTGCAAGCAATATCTAAAATGTAAGGGTGATGAATTAAATCTAAAGCCTCTAAAAATCCTTTTATTATATACTCCACAATTAACATATTTTACCCTTCAATTTCACTTACAGGGAATTTAAAGAATTTTAATGTTGTATTGTAAATAAATTTCTCAGGACATTCATAGTAATAATCACCTTCTTTTATAAACCCATTTTTGACTATCCATTTATAGATAGGCTCTTTTTTCTCTTCAAGAACATTAACAGCTGGATAAAATAATGTTGTACCATATTTATCTTTACCAAATTCTTCTAAGAATTTTTGACCTTTTTCAGAGACTAACCATTTTTCTAAGAACATTGCTGTCTTAAAGTCTTTACCCTTAATTTTATTTGGATTAACAATAATTATAGCATATACATTAGTTAAAGATTCTCCCTTATCAACAAGTTTTTCCAAGTTTGGAATAATACCCTCTTTCTTATAAACTAAAAATGTTGCTATATCTGATAGTGTATATCCTTTAACTTCATTTGTATATTTTAATGTATCTCCCATTCCTTCTCCTGTAGTTCTAAACCATTTTTTAGTTTTTAATTCATCATAGTTATATCCTGCTAATTTCCATAATGTTATTTCTTTAACATTTGTTCCAGATTTATCATCTCTTGAAACCCATATTGCTTTACCTTCTTCTCCAGCCTTATAAATTCTTTTTAAAGCTTCAATAGGATTTAACCCTTTAATATGTGCTGGGTCATCTTTAGGGCCAACTATTATAAAGAAATTATATGCAAAAACCTTCCTATTTACTCCATAACCTTCATTTAAAAATTTTGCTTCTTCACTAACAGCATGGACAATTATAGCATCTGAAGCTCCAGATTCTGCATCTTTAATAGCTCCACCAGTTCCATTAGGGATAAATTTAAGAATAATATTATAATCTTTCTTAAACTTTTGAGCTAATGCCTCTGTTAATCCGGTATTATAAACGCTTGTTGTTGTAGATATTGTTAATACTTTAGGTTTTTCTTCTGTCATTCCAGTATTGGTTGGTTGATTAGTAGTTCCCCCCTGATTTACACATCCCGCAGCTAATATTACAGATAAAATAACCAACAAACAGTATATTATTTTTTTCATCTATCCCACCAATTTGGTAATTAATGAACATTAATATTGTGCAATACTCAACTTAAATTTTTCTATTTAATTTAAAAATAATAGTTTATATATTATAACTCACAAAATTATATATTTTTTATTAATCTATCACTGAATAAAATGATTTTAATGATTTTATCCTATTTAAGTTAACTATAAAAAAATGAGTAATACTCAAAAATATTTATCAAATAAAAGAATATTCAAAAATTATAATTATAGTAAAATTTATATATTAGTTTTTATATCTAATAAATTGTCTTCTTTTGCAGGGCGGTGGCTCAGCCTGGTTAGAGTGCTCGGCTGATAACCGAGTGGTCCGGGGTTCAAATCCCCGCCGCCCTATCATTTTTTTATAAGTTTCATTTTTTTAGGAAGTTCTTTCCATCTCCATAAACCTTTTAATATTTCATCTTCAGAGTATCCATATTTTTTTAATGTTTCAAACCATTTTTTAAATAGCTCAGGATATAGTTCTTTAACTCTTAAAAATTCTGCAGATAACATAGCAGGGCATAAATAACATCCAATTCTTTCAAAACCTTTATCATATAATGGATTATAAGGAATATCATTTAAATATATCCAACTCCAGACATCTGTTCCTTTCCAGTCTAAAATTGGAAAAATGTTTATCTGATTTTCAATAAAGGAGCTTTTTCTCTCATAACCTAATTTACTTCTTGTAAAACTTTCATATTTCCTTGTTCCATCAATAGTATATATTATTTTATACTTTTTTAGATATTCTTTTAATGGATTTAACTTACAGATACTATTACACCATCTATTATCTTTAGTTGGAATTCCATATTTATCCAAATAATCCCAAAAATTATCTCCATTTAAGATTATTAAATTTAAATTAAATTTTTTAGCAAACTTTTTAACAAATTTTAAAGTATCTGGAAACTCTAAACCAGTGTCTATAAATATAACTTCAATATCAGGAATAATGTCATTTGCTAATAGTGTTGAAACAGAACTATCTTTTCCCCCAGAAAAAGATACATTTATTGGCTTATCTTTATATTTTTTTATTATATCTTTAGCTTTTTTTTCCAATCTTTCAATTCTATTTTTATTTTTTCTTAAGTATTCTTCAAGTTTTTCTAATTTTATCTCTCTTTTTAAAGTTAAATCTTTTATTTTTAAAGTGTCTCCTTTTTTAATTCCAACACCTACATAGTTGTTAAGTTCAACTCCTACATATCCATCAGGAAGTTCTTTAAACTCTTCAACATTTTCAATTAAATTTAAAGGAACTTTCTTTCCTTTTAGTCTTCTCTTTGTTTCCTTTATTTTTATTTTTGGTTCTTCTAATAAATAGTATGAAGCATAGGGATGAAATACCCAATCTAAAATATTTAAATCAAATTCTAATATTCCAATACATTCTCCACCTAAATAAACCTTTTTTCTATAATCAATTCCACCAATTTTTTTTAATATTATAGATAAGTCATATGTAAAATTTTTATTAGTTAATTTATTTAAAATATTTATTTCAAATTTTGAGGCAAATTTTTCATCCATTTTTTAATTCCCTCATAATCCTTTTTGCAACACTTTCCCCATCTAAACCATAGTATTTTAAAAGTTCCTCTGCTTTTCCACTCTTACCAAATACATCAGGAATTCCTACCATTAAAACTCTCTTATTTAACCCTTCTTTAACTATAACCTCTCCTACAGCACTACCTAACCCTCCAATAATATTATGGTCTTCCATAGTAACTATAAAGTCATTTGCTTTTTTTATTACCTCCTCATCTATTGGTTTTATAGTAGCCATCTCAATAATTTCAGCAGAAATATTATTTTCTTTTAATATTTCATAAGCTCTTAATGCTTCTGGAACTTCTTCTCCTGTTGCAATTATTGTTAAATCTTCACCATCTCTTAAGATTTTTCCCTCTCCTATTTTAAAATCTGCTTCTTCTTCATTTTCATAAATTATTTCTGTATCCCTTCTTGGCATTCTTACATATACTGGTCCATTATACTCTACTATCTCTCTAATAACATTTTTAGTATGGTAGTAATCACTTGGAGCTATAACAACCATATTAGGAATAGCTCTCATTATTGCAATATCTTCAGTCATCTGATGAGTTGCTCCATCTTCTCCAACTGTTATGCCAGCATGAGTGGCTACTATTTTAACATTTAATTTTGGATATGCTATAATGTTCCTTATAATCTCCCAAGGTCTTCCAGCTGCAAACATTGCAAAACTTGAAGCAAAAACAATTTTGTCAGTAGTTGCTAAACCAGCAGAAATTCCCATTAAATTCTGCTCTGCAATTCCTACATTAAAAAATCTTTCAGGAAACTTTTTAGCAAACATCGCCGTCTGTGTAGAACTTGATAAGTCAGCATCTAAAACTACTAAATTTTTATATTTTTCTCCTAATTCTACCAATGTCTCTCCATATGCCTTTCTCATACCCTTATATATTCCTGTTAATCTAACCATGTTCTATAACCTCTCTTAATTTTTTAACAGCTTCTTTTACATTTCCTTTTCCAAATATTGCAGAAGCTGCAATAATTGCATCAGCTCCTGCCTTAACTGCTTTAGGAGCAGTTTCTACATTAATTCCTCCATCAACAAAAATTAAAGTGTCATAACTGTTCTCTACAATCATACTTTTTAACTTTCTAATTTTTTTAACCATAACAGGAATAAACTCCTGTCCAGCAAACCCAGGCTCAACAGTCATAACTAAAACAGCATATGCCTCATCTAAAACATATTCAATCATATCCAATGGTGTAGCTGGATTTATTGCCACTATTGGTTTAGCTCCTATTTCCTTAATCTTTCTTATTATCCTAAATGGGAATCTTACAGCTTCTATATGGAAGGTAATATAATCCATTCCCTTAAATTCATCAATGAACAGGGAAACATTTTCTACCATAAGATGAACATCAACAGGGAGAGATGTTAGTTTTTTAACATGTTTAGCTATTCCTATCCCCATACTAATATTTGGAACAAAGTGACCATCCATCATATCAACATGGAAAAAATCAACTCCTGCCTCTTCAGCCCTCTTTATTTCTTCTTTTAAATTACTAAAATCTGCAGATAATATAGATGCTCCAATTCTAACCATCTAACTCACCCAACTCTTTTAATGCCTGTTTTAGTTGTTCATCAGTTGGTGGTTTTCCATGAAATGCGACATTATTCTCCATAAATGAAACTCCTTTTCCTTTAGTTGTGTATGCTATAATAACCTTTGGCCTTCTATTTCTCATGTTTTTGGCTCTTTCAACTGTTTTTATTATTTCTTCAAAATCGTTTCCATTTATTTCAAATACGTCCCAGTTAAAACTTCTAAACTTCTCAGCAATTTTTTCCAAACCCATAACATCCTCAGTATGTCCATCTATTTGTAACCAATTTCTATCTACAAAGGCAATTAAATTATCTAACTTATAATGTGCTGCAGCCATTGCTGCCTCCCAAACAATACCCTCCTGACATTCTCCATCTCCTAAAAGTACATAAACATATTTGTTTATTCCATCCAACTTATACCCTAAAGCCATTCCAACACTTGCAGAAAATCCTTGACCTAATGAACCAGTTGATATTTCAACTCCAGGGGTTTCAATTGATGGATGTCCTTGAAGTTTTCCCTCTAATCTCCTGAGTTTCCAAAGTTCTTCCTCTTCAATAATTCCCAATTCAGAAATAACTGCATATAAAGCAGGTGCAGCATGACCTTTACTTAAAACAAATCTATCTCTATCTTTTTTATCTAATGAAAAATCCATTAATTTAAAGTATAAAGAAACTAAAATTTCAACAGATGATAAACTTCCTCCAGGATGCCCAGATTTTGCCAAACAACACATTTTTAATATTTTTATTCTAACTCTCTTAGCTATTTCTTTTAGTTTTTCAATTTCCAAAGTTTCACCTTTATAAAATATTTTTGGAAATAAATAATATTTTATAATTTGCCCAATAAATAATAATATATAACCTAATAATTTAAAAAGTGAAATAATGGATTTTATATTTTATCCTAAAAATGTTGCTGTTATAGGAGCTACACCAAAAGAGGGCAAAGTTGGAAATTCAATAATTAAAAATTTGAGTAACTTTAAGGGGAATGTTTATTTTATCAATCCAAAGTATAATAACATATTAGGTAAAAAATGCTATAAATCTATTTTAGATATTGAGGAAGATATTGACTTAGTTGTTATAGTAGTTCCAAATATTTATGTGCCTAATGTATTAGAAGAGTGTGGTAAAAAGGGAGTTAAAGGAGCTATTATAATATCAGCAGGATTTTCTGAAGTTGGAAATTATGAATTAGAGGAAAAAGTTAGAGAAATAGCTAAAAAGTTCAATATAAGGGTTATAGGACCTAACTGTTTAGGGATTATAAATACTGAAAATAAATTAAATGCCTCTTTTTCTAACATCTTTCCAAAAGAGGGTAATGTGGCTATAATATCACAAAGTGGTGCAGTTTTAAATGCTATTTTAGATATAACACCCCTTTTAAATATTGGAGTCTCTAAAGTTGTTAGTTTAGGGAATAAGATTGATATCCAGGAGAGTGAGATATTAAAATATTTAGAGAATGATGAAAGGACTAAGGTTATTGTTTTATATATTGAAAGTTTAAAAGATAAGAGCTTTAACGAGATTGCTAAAAATGTCTCTAAGAAAAAGCCAATTATTGTTTTAAAGGCAGGAAAAAGTGAGATAGGTAAGATATTAGCAAAGTCTCACACTGGTGCATTGGCAGGAGAATATGAAATATATAAAGCTATTTTCAAGCAAGCAGGATTAATAGAGGCAGAAACTTTTGAGGAGTTAATTGACTTTATACATATCTTTTCTACTCAACCAATTCCTAAAGGAAATAATATAGCAATAATAACAAATGCTGGAGGTTTTGGAGTTTTATCTGCTGATGCAGTTGAAAAGTATAAAATAAATCTTTCAAAGTTTTCAGATGTTACTATTAAAGAACTAAAAAAAATCTTACCAAAAAATACCAATATTAATAATCCTCTTGATATTATTGGAGATGCTACTCCAGAGAGATATAGAGAAGTTATAAAAGTGTTATCTAAGGATAAAAATATAGATGCATTCCTTGTAATTTTAACTCCTCAAAAAATGACAAATCCTTTAAAAGTTGCTGAGGAAATTGTTAAACTTAATATAAAGCCAATGGTAACCTCATTTATAGGTGGAGTATCAGTAAAAGGAGCTAAGAGTTATTTAAGAAAAAATGGGTATCCCTCTTATCAAACTCCTGAAAATGGTATTAAGGCACTATACTTTTTAAACAAATATAGAGAAATTAAGAAAAGAGAAGAAGATTATGAATTTTATTATAAAGTAAAAAAAGAGTTTTTAAAGATAACAGAAAAAAATAGAGAACTAATTGAACAATATTTAAAAAATCCAAATGAATATAATATAAAAAAACTATTATCTTTATATGGAATTCCAACACCTAAGTGTTATATTGCAAGAAGTAGAGAGGATGTTGAAAAATATACTAAAAACTTTAAAAATTCTTCTTTTGTTATGAAAGTTTTATCATCTAAGATATTACATAAAACAGATATTGGAGGAGTTATTATAAAACCTGAAAATCCTATAAAGGCATTTGATAATTTAATCTCTAAGAAGGATGTGGAAGGTGTTTTAATAGAGGAATATATTGATGGTTTGGAGATATTTATAGGAGCTAAAAGAGATGATTTAGGGATTACTGTTTTAACAGGATTAGGAGGAATATTTGTAGAAGTTTTAAAGGATATATCTTTTGGTATATTGCCAATAAGTAAAGACTATGCCATAGATATGATAAAATCTCTAAAAGGATATAAAATATTAGAAGGATATAGAGGAAAAAAAGGAGATATAAATTTCATTGCTGAACTTATTATAAAGATTGGAGTTATAGCAGAGATTAACAATATTAAGGAAATTGATTTAAATCCTGTTTTTGTATTTGAAAAAGGTGGAATTGTAGGAGATGCAAAAGTGATATTATGAGAGAATTTTTAAAACTTTTCAATCCAATAGTAATAGAAAAAGCCAACAGAGAAGAGATAGGAAGAATATTATTAAAATACAAAAAAGATGTTGTATATATAAAAGATGTTGATGGTTATGAAGTAGTTGGAAATTTGTGGAATAGGGAAAGATTAGCAAAGTTTTTTAATGTAAAAAAGGAAGAGTTTTCTAAATTTTTATTGGACAAGATGGAAAAATTAGACGGAGAGCCAATAATCAACAATTCATTAAAGAAGGAATATAAAGAGGAGGATATTAAAAATATTCCTATACCTAAATATTTTGAAAAAGATGCAGGTCCATATATTACTTCTGGTGTTGTTATTGTCAATGATAAAGACTATGGATATAATTTATCAATACATAGAATTTTAGTTAAAGATAATTATTTAGTTATCAGGATGGTAGAGCAGAGACATTTACATTTTCTATATAACAAGGCTTTAAAAGAAAAAGGTTATTTAAATGTTGTTATTGCTATTGGTTGCCATCCTGCTGTTTTATTAGCAGCATCTACTTCTGGAGATATATACTTTGATGAGTTAAAGTTTGCCTCCACTTTGGATAAAATTGAAGTTTTTGAGTTAGATAATATATTAGTTCCTAAGGCAGAGATAATTATTAAAGGAAGGATATTAAATAAGTATGATGATGAGGGGCCATTTGTAGATATAACTGGAACATATGATAAAATAAGAAAACAGCCAATAATAGAGATTGAAAAGGTTTTAGTTAGAGAAAAAATATTCCATGCACTTCTACCTGGAGGAGAGGAGCATAAGGCATTAATGGGACTTCCTCAAGAACCAAGGATGTTAAAGTTTATAAGAAATACAATTCCAACAGTTAAAAATGTTTATCTTACTGAAGGAGGTTGTTGTTGGCTTCATGCAGTTGTTCAAATAGAAAAAAGAACTGAAGGAGATGGAAAAAATGCTATTTTAGCAGCTTTGGCATCACATCCAAGTTTAAAACATGTTGTTGTTGTAGATGAAGATATAAATATTTTTGATATTTCAGATGTAGAATATGCCATAGCTACAAGAGTCCAAGGAGATAAAGATATAATAATTATCCCTGGAGCTAAAGGTTCATCTTTAGACCCATCTTTAAAAGAAAATAAAACAACCACAAAAATAGGAATAGATGCCACAAAACCATTAAATAAAAAAGAGGAATTTGAAAGGGTTATAAAATAAGTAATTTAATTTTTTAGTTTATTTATAATATTCATTAAAAGAGTTTCTTTATTAGGAAATAAAGATGAAAGTTCCTGCTCAAATTCATTTGTATGATATTTTCCATATTTTAAATGTAGAAGTTCATGAGCAAGGATAAACTTTATTTCCTCCTCATTCAGATGAGGAAGTAGATTTTTATTTATATAGATGATTTTATTTGTTAATGAAATGGAGGCAATTTTTCTTTTTTGTGGCTTTATTCTAATTTTTATATTATAGTTTAAATTTAATTCTTTTTTTACATCTTCTAATAGTTTATTTAATCTGTTCATTGTATCTCAAAAACCTTTATTTTTATGTAAAAATAGGCTTAATAATCTCCTCTACTATTTTATTTGATATCTTTCTTCTATCTTCTGTTTCTTTAATAGTATTTTTCAAATCAATAAATAAATATTTTTTAATCTTATCAAAATCACTTGGTCTTATTAATTTTTTATTTTCCAAACTTTTTAAGGACTTTTCAGTTAATGGAAGTTTTTTAATATCACTATACTTTTTAAAGTTCTTTAAATAAAACAATATATTTTTTAATGCCCTTTCAGATTTGGATAATGTTTTTTCGTCCTCTTCATAAGTTTTTAATGTATTTAAACAATTTATTAACTCATTAATTATATACTCACTTTTTTTAGTTTTTGATATATATGCATTTTTTAATTCGTTTATTCTTTCATATATCATCCTATATATTGGTTCTCTTTTATTTTGAAGGACATCTAAGGAATAATAAACCATATCAGCAATAATTATGTTAAGATTTTCTTTATTATTTTTTATTTTCTCCAATATCTTGGAGTCTATTGTGATTTGAGAAATATCTTTATAGGTATCAAATTCTAAATAATTTAATAATTCTTTTTTTATTTGATTGTAAGGAATTTTATAACTTTTTGGTCTTATCTGTTTATTTATTCCTGCAGATAATACTTTTAACCATTCATAGGTTTCATAATAATTTAATTTTTCTCCATAAGCTCCAACAGCTTCAAATAATTGAATAAGTTCTCTAAGTTTTGAATAGAAATATTCAAATTTATCACTCAAGATTATTTTACTAATAACTTTTTTAAATTCTTTATTTGCATCATTTTGTTACTTTAAATAATTGGGTAGATTGTTAAACTCAAACCCTACAATTGATTTAAATAACATCTTAAATTCCTCTAATTTTGTTAAGAAGCTTTCCCAAATTTTTGATGTTTCAACAAATAAATTATTTAAAATATCTTTATTTATAGCCTCATCATTATATAAGTTATAAAACTCAATTGCCTTTTTGTAGTTTTCAATTAATACTCCAGTTAAATCAACAATAAGCCCATATTTTTTATCTTTTTCTGGTCTGTTTGCCCTTGCAGATGCTTGGAGTAAGAGATAATCTTTAAGGAATTGATGGATATAGATAGTTTTTAATATTGGTGCATCAAATCCAGTTAATAGCTTTTTATTTACAATTAAAATTTTTGGAATTTCTGAAGTTTTGAAATTATCAGCCCAATTATTATTTAATTCCTCTATACTTTTCCCATATTTCTCTTCAACCATTTTTTTGTAGTTTTCAATCTCCACATCATCATTTTGTTCATAGGTAATAACAACCTGAGCCCAGTCTTCATTATAATCTTTAATATTTTCCTTTAAATATTTATCCAAATATTTTTTAAATAAAATACAGGATTTTCTATCTTGAGCTACAACCATGGCCTTAAATTTAAAATTCTCAGTATCTTCTAAAATATGCTCTGCTATGTATTTTGATGCCTCTTTTATACTGCTTTCACTTTTTAATAAATCAGATAATTTTATTTTTTCAGCAATTTCTTTTTTGGATACAACAATTTTCTCAGCATCTTCTTCATCAACAAACAATTTTATAATATTTTTTATCTCCTCTTCTGGAATATCCTTAATATCTTTAGGTGTTACTGTTCTCCAAATTAAAGGTAGAGTAAAGCCTTCTTTTATTGATTCCTCAATAAAAAACCTATCTAAATAAAACTCTCCTTCATTTGGATAGGCAAATTCTTTAAATGTGCTTATATCTTTTTTATGAACTGGAGTTCCTGTAAAACCAATAGTTATAGCATTTTTAAAAATCTTATTTCTTAAAGTTGCAAATTTTCCAGATTCAGTTCTATGTGCTTCATCCCTTAAAATTAAAATTTCTTTTTTATCAATTGAGTCAAAAGATTTTATAAAATCCTCCAATTTATTTTCATTAAATTTATGCATCATAACCAAATAAAGCCCTTCAATGGAAATTTTTGGATTAATTTCTGATTCTTTTATTTTAATTAGAAGATTTTTAAGTTCTTCAATACTATCAATTTTTTTATAATTCTTTTTAAAATTGGCATTATTTAGGGATATAATATCATTATTAAATTGATTCTCTAAATCTGTTCTATCAACCACTATAAATATAACTGGATGTCTATTTTTAAATTCATTATAAAATAGTTCTGCTAAATAAATAATTTCAAAGGTTTTTCCACTACCTTGCCAATGCCAAACTAATCCTCTATTTTTATAATCATTATTATTTAGATAGTTGATTATTCTTTTAAAAGCTTTATTTACAGCCCAATATTGCATATATCTTGGAATAATTTTAGTCTTTTTTTCAGTTCTGTCAATACTAAAAAATGTAAAGTTTTTTATTATATCTAAAACTCTCTCTCTTTTTAATAAATCCCAAATATCTTCCTCTTTTCTAACATTTTTCCATTTGTAGGGTTTTTTAAATCTATCTTCTTTTTCTTCATTTGGATATGTTGGGATGTAAAGTTTTTCATCTCCATAAACTACAGCAAACTGTACATAATTAAATAATTTTGGAGCTTCTCTTTCATATCTATTTATTTGATTTATTGCATCTTCATAAGTATCTTTTTTAGATATCTCCCTTTTTGCTTCAATTATTATAAGAGGTATGCCATTAATAAATAAAGTAAAATCTGGGATAATATTGTCATTTCCTTTAAATTTTAATTCATGGGCATAGTGAAAAATATTCTTTTCAATATTTTTATAATCAATTAATTTAACTCTATCAGGAACTTGCCCTTTTCTACCTTTGTCTAAAGATATAAAAATTCCATTTTTAATATAATCTAAAATAATCTCTGGTTTTTGTTCATTCATCAGTTTATTTATTGCCTTCTCAATAAATTCATCTTTGTATTTCTTTATATGGCTGTTTATAATTTTTAGTTGTTCCTTTAATATTGGTTTTATTATATAATTGCTAAATGCCTCCTCCTCATATCTATCCAATTTTTTCCAACCTAATTTATTTAAATTTTCTTCTATATTTTTATGGACATGATTCTCTGGAATAGGCATTTTATTCACCTGAGATAAAATTCCACCAAATTTATTAACACTTGTGTTTTTATATCTGATAAAAATGTTTCATAATCCATTCCTTTCGTATAAATTTTTATCTATTTATTGCCTCTAAAATATCCATTAAAATTTCTTAATCTCCTCTTTTAGACATATATAATACCTTTTTTAATATCTTCTTTAATTTCTTTTATTCTTATGCTTTTTAAACCTTCTACAGTGAGCAAATCAACTTTTTTATTAAATAAGTTTTCAAGATATGTTATTAAATTTATATAATTGTCATAAGTTGCCTGTCCTTCTTCAAACTCAACAATAAAATCAATATCTGATGTTTCTTTCTGCTCATTTTTTGCATAACTTCCAAATAAACCAATTCTTTTAACGCCAAATTTTTTTAATTCATTTTTATGCTCTCTAAGAATGCTTAAGATGATGTTTTTATTAAGTTGCATAATTTCACCAAATTTATTAACAATAAAAATTTTTATTTTAAGAATTTAAATTTTTTACTCTTATTTTTCCAGTTAATAACTTTTCCATTATCCCCTTTTTTGCCTTCTCAATTTGTTCCTTCTCTTTCTTTTTAATTTCTATTAACTCATCAATAGCTTTTAATCTCTCAGCTATTGCTTTCTGTTCTTCTAAAGGAGGTAGGGGGATTTTTATGTTTTTTAATTCTGTCTGATTTAGTTTTTTTCTAGTTGTACCAACAACATAGGGATTTAAATCTAAGTAATTCAATATGTACATTATAAATAAATTTGTAGTTAGTCCATTAATAGCCTGTATAACATGGGCATGATTATTAACCCAAAATTTACCTTTCATAATATAAGCAGATGATTCATATTTTCCAAAATATCCCCCATCTTCAGCAATTAAAACATATTCCCCATCAAATATATAGTTATCAATATAGTCAATAATACCATTTGCTCCACAATATGGATATTTTCCCTTTCTTTTACTTCTTTCTATTTTACTTAATGGCACTCTTAAATGGTCATATATTTTAATTACATCTCCCAACTTAACAACATCCCAATCCTCTGGAATTTCTCCAACCTCAGTTTTTTTAAATTTTTCATGTTTAAAAACTCCCTTAGTAAATAATTTTTTCATCATTCCCTTTTTTACCTTATTTAAGGCCTCAATTTGCTTATTTATTGTTTCTATTAACTCATCAAAATCATTTAATATTTTTGCTATTGCTTTCTGCTCTTCTAAAGGAGGTAGGGGGATTTTTAGATTTTTCAATAATGTTTGTGTTATTATTGGATGTGTTGTTTTTGTTACATATTGTTTTATATCTAAGAATCTAAGCAAATAGTATAAAAAAATTGGAAATGTTTTAGTTTTGTTATAATTTTCGCTATATATTGCGTTATCACTAACCCAAATTTTTCCAGATGATAAATTAATCTCACCAGAAGCTCCAACTCTTCCAATTATCAAAATAAAATCATTATCAGTAATATAGTTGTTAGAATATCCCATAATACCATTAGCACCATATACTGGAAATATACCATCCTCATCAAAAACAGGTCTTTTTCCATTTTTTAATGTAATAACTTTTCCTAACTTAACAACTTCCCAATCCTCTGGAACTCTCAACCCATCAACTTCTTTAAAATTTTCTTCTTTATAAAATTGGATGGTGTTCATAAATATCCCATTTATCCTCTCTTTATAGTTATCCCCAATTCTCTGGCCAATGCTTTGGCTTTATTTGTTATTTTTGTTTTAGGACCTAAATATAGCACTGGCTTAGCCCTAACTTTATTTGATTTTTTAGATAGTTTTATAATATCTGAGGAGGTTATTGTTTGGCTTCCAGTTTTTGATTCTATAACTATTTTTTTATCTTTTTTAGTTGCTAAAATATCAATTTCTCCACGCTTGTATTGGTTTAATTTAATAATTTTATTTGTTTCTACTCTATAACCAGCTTTTTTATATCTATTTGCTATTATCTTCTCTTTTTTGCTCCCTTTTCTCTTTTTTCTTCCATTATTTTTTTTTGGCATAAAAATCCCTATATACTTAATCAACATCTTTAATTTCTTCTAAATATCCCTTAACAATCTCAAACTTATCTAAATATTAATTATGCAACTTATTAAGCTCTTCATATACTTCTTTTAAATCTATATCTTCCCCTTCATCAATTGGGAAGACATACAAAGAAACATTTAAGTTATAGTCATTCTTTTTAATCTCCTCAATATCTACAACTCTACAAAAGCCAACAACATCCTTAAACTCCTTATATGCCCTTGCTATTTTCTCAATATTCTCATCAGAGAGTTTATTTAACTTTTTAACCTCTGGATGCTTAATATATTCATTAGAAGCATTTATAAACAAAATTTTTCCTTTTCTCTCTTCTGGCTTATTTTTATTCAAAACTAAAATAATTCCTGGTGCTTGAGTGTTATAAAATATCTTTTCAGGTAATAAAACAATAGCCTCAATTAAATCATCTTCTATAAACCTTTTTCTTATTGTCTTCTCTTTCCCTCCTCTAAATAAAGCTCCAGAATCTAAAACAATTCCTGCCTTTTTTTCAGTATAATAGTTTATCAGCTGTATCCATACCCAATCAGCTGATTTTTTATTTGTAAATCCATATTTATAAATTTCTCTATATTTCTCATTATTTTTTAAAGTATTCTCATCATAACCATCTTGATTCCATGGTGGATTTGCTACAACCTTATCAGCTTTTTCAGTTTTTTTAATCTCTTTAATAAATGTCTCAAATTTTGGATTTAGTAAAGAGTCTCCAATAAACACCTTAGCATCTTTTAAGTTAATTCCATGAAGTATAAAATTCAACTTTGCCAAAACAGCAGTTACATCATTCCTCTCCTGTCCAACTAATACAATATTAGGCTTACTACCTACAAATCTATACTGCTCTATCAACATAGAACCAGACCCACATGCAGGGTCTAAGATAACCTCATCATCTTTAGGCTCTACTAAATGAGCAATTAATTTGCTAACTTCAATAGGTGTATAAACCTCTCCCTCTTTTGCCCTTGTTGGAGCAAAATAATTTAAAATCCACTCATATGCATCTCCTAATATATCATAAGATACTTCTGAAAAATCTGTACTACTAAATAAATTAATTAATTGTTGTACTATATATTTATTTTCATTTTCAAACAATGAAGGAAGTCCAGTTCTTTTTATTAACTCATCTAAACCACTTAATTTTTCTTCATTCATCTCAATAATTTTATTTAAAGCATTTATAAAATCCTCTGGGTTATTTTTTACATTTTGCCAAACATACAACTTTTTACTCTCAACATCATAAAGTTCTAAAATTTCCTCATTTGCTAACACATAAATATCTTCTTCATCTAAATCTTTAAACTCATTTTTTAATTCATTAACTTTTAGGAGATATTTATCACTAATTGCCTTAAAAAATAAGAATAATAACAATACTTTATAATCTACCTGTGTTCTTATTATATCAGCACCTTCTTTAAGTAGGTTAATTAGTTTATCTTTAGTTATCTTTCCCATATTTTCACAGACTAATGGTTTTATTTTATAAAATTTCTTTCTTTTATCTTCCTTTTTTGCAGTTTTTTCTAATAATCCTGCATCTACCAATTTAGATAAAACTTCATTTATATTTTCATACCTATCTTTAAGTACTTCTTTAGCCATATCATAGGTAAATGGAAATAGCCCAAACTTCTCCATTAATATATTATATGCTCTCAAAAATCTTGGCTCAATATTTTTAAGTTTCATACCATCACCAAATTAGATAGTTATTTTAATGTTTCCACTATTATATAAATATTATATAATAAACTCATAATTTTTATGATTACTTTTATTCCAAAAAAGTCCAATAAAAACTTGATATTATTTTATTTTTGTTGGTTTTATAATCAACAATTTCGATTTACAATTTATATAACTTTTATTTAGTAATTCTCCGAATTTCGAACCAAAATTAAGATTTTGTATTATAGATATTTTCAAAACTTTATGACGAATTTCGTATATATTAAATAGAGAGTAATATAATTCCAATAATAATTAAAACAATTCCTATTATTTGATTTATAGTTAATGATTCTCCTAAAAATAATATTGAAAGTATAACAGTAATAGCTGGTCCAATGGATGATAATGGAACTACTATACTTGCCTTCCCTTTGTATAGAGCATAATACAAAACCAAAGACCCTACAACAACAAATACCCCAGCTATAATAGCATATAATATAACTCTACTATCTGTTATAAGTATATTTTTATATTTAACTATCAAAGCAATACATAATATAATCCCAACAATATTAACAACTACCCATTGAAATAGTGGATTTTTTTCACAAACTATTTTTGCAAAAAAAGTTCCTACCACATATAATATAGCTACCAACAAACCTAAAATTATTGCAATATCCATATTTACCACAAAAAAAATTTTAAAGATTTTTAGCAAATTCTTTTAAAAATTCTCTAAATTCTGGAAATCTCTCAGCAGATAACTCAACATTTGCCTTTAACCAACTTAATATATCCCCTATATCGTATCTCTTACAATTTATTTCAAAACCTATAACCTTCTCCTCTGAGAGCATATCTTTAATAGCATCTGTTAGTTGTATCTCTCCTCCTCTTCCAGGTTTTGTTTTTTTCAGATAGTCAAATATCTTAGGTGATAAAATATATGCCCCTGTAATAATTAGATTTGAAGGAGCTTCTTCAGGTTTTGGTTTTTCAACCATATCAACAATTTCATATACTCCATTATATTCCTTAATTTCAACAACTCCATATTTATGAACATCTTTTTTATTTACTCTCTCCAATGCAATTATTGAGCAGTTGTATTTTTTGTGGAGATATAACATATCTTCAATTATATTTTTTGAATATATTGTATCTCCAACCATTGTTATAAAATATTCATTTCCTACAAAGTTCTCCCCATGTAAAATAGCATCTCCTAAACCTTTAGGTTCTTTTTGCCTAACATAAAAAATGTTAGCAAGTTCATTTATATACATTATTTTTTTTAAGAGTTCTTCTTTTCCAGATTTTTTTAATAAATATTCTAATTCTAAATTTTTATCAAAATGATTTTCTATAGCTTGCTTACCCTTTCCAGTTATAAATAATATATCTCTAACATTACAATCTACTAAATACTCAACAACATACTGGACAACTGGCTTATCTACAACTGTAACCATTTCCTTTGGTTGTGCTTTTGTAATTGGTAACATCCTTGTACCAAATCCAGCAACTGGAATAACAGCTTTTTTAATTTCTGACATTGTATCACCCTAAACATAATAATATTAGTATATACCTAAAAAGATATTTAGAATTATTTAATTTTATCTATTACTCAAGTTAAATGATTTCATCCAGTTATAGAACATCATGAAACTTTTTATCTATCTAATTACCGTATCGAATTTAATACTAAATACGTAAAATTGTTTTCTTGTTAAAATCAAAAAAATAGGATATTAATTATCCCTGAATATGGTAATTTAATGAGTTTGAGTATTCCAATACCTTTATAGTATAAAAACAAAAATTATTAATATTATAATATCTCAATACCTTTATTTACTATTTTAAATTTTATTTTTTGCTCTGGAGCATATAGATGCTTTTCTAAATATGCCCATCTCTCATTATTAGTTTTTTCTAATCTTACAATACATTTACTCCAATACTCCAATAAATTCCCTCCTGATGCCTCTAATCCATTTATTGTTTCACTTACTTGGTTTGTTATAACAACAGCTAAATTATTTATTTTAGCCATTTTTAATAAGCATCTAACTTGATTTCCTAAGATTCTATTTAAAGTTATATTTTTTGATGAGCTATCACTTAACTCCAATTTATATAGTGATGTTATATTATCAACAACTATTAAATCTATATCTTTTACTAATTTAGGTAGTTCTTTAGTTATTATATCATTTTGCTCATAGAAATCATATACATTATAAACTAAAAGATTTTCTAAAATTTTGTGATTATTTTCTATTTGTAAGATTCTTTTTATTGATAGACCTCCTTCAGTATCTACATAAACAACTTTTCCTCCATTTTTAATAAAATTTATAGAGCTGATTATACAAATATTTGTTTTTCCTGTTCCTGGTAAGCCATAGATTTGAGTTATAATTTCTCTATCCACTTGTCCCTTAAGAATGTTTTTTAGCATTTAGTATCTCCTTATATTTTTTAGCAGCCTCTTTTGGGTTTTTAGAGTTGTATATTGCTCTCCCAATTATAACGTAATCATCATTATCTAAAATATCAATAATATCCTCTATCTTTCCACCCTGAGCTCCAACACCTGGAGTAATAACTGGTAGAGATGAAAGATTTTTTAATTCTTTTAATCTTTCTGGTCTTGTTGATGGGGCTACTATTCCAGAGAGATTTAATTTTTTAGCCAATAAAGCTAATACATTAGATATAGGTTGTAAATATTTTTTAGCACCTTCATGACTCATTTCAGTAACTAAAAATACCTTTTTTCCTTTAGATACATTTAAGACTGCTTTTATTGAATCTTCCCCAACAAATCCATGAACTATAATTCCATCACCATATTTTAGGGCAATCTTAGCAATCTTTTCATTTGTTGAAGGAATATCAGCAAGTTTAAAATCACATATAATCTCTTTGTTAGATATTTTTTTTATCTCTTCAATAACCTTAATCCCATAGGGTAGAATTAAAGGATATCCAACTTTTATAGCATCAATATAGGGCAAGGTTTCTTTAACTATTTTTTTAGCTTTTTCTATATCTTCAACATCTAAGGCAAGCATTAATTTAGGCATATTATTCCTCCTTTTCTATTATTAAAATAATATATTCTCCTCTCATGGAATATTTTGATAAAAATTTATCAATTCTTTTCCAAAACCTAAATAAAAATTTATCCAAAAATGGGATAATTTTAAAAAATGATGGAACAAAATAAAAACTTTTTTTATATACTATTTTGTAGTTTTTAAAATCTTTTATTGATATAGGTTTATGATATATTGGAAAAACATTAAAAATTTCCTCTTTAATAATACTATCCCTATTAATTCCTACAATAATTAACTTACCATTTGGTTTTAAAACTCTTAAAAGTTCATCAACAACCTTTAAATCTAAGTGTTCAAGCACATTTATACATAGAACAGTATCAAAACAATTATTTTTAAAAGGAAGATAATAAAGATTAGCACATATCTTTTTATCTCCCTTATGTTTTTTTAATAAATTTAATGATATATCCAAATAAATAACTTCTTTATCTTTTAGTATATCATAAAAAGCCCCAAAACCTGTTCCAGCATCTAAAATAAAACCCTCAACTTTATCCTTTATTTCCTCTCTAATCAAAGAATCAGCATAATTAATTAAAATTTTTATATACCTTGGAGCATTACTTAAATCCCATTTATCATAAAATTCTTTAATCTCTTTCATAGCTCACATCAGATATTAAATTATAATAGCATCCATATTATTCAATTATAAAACCAAAAAATAAAATAGTATTGAGCTAAATACATTAAAATAATATAATAATGATTATTTAAAATGGTTATCTAACACAATTTTTTAAGTTCATTTTTAATTAATTCTTTATATTTCTCATCATCTGGAACAGTTAATATAGTTTTAGAAGGTAATTTTATTGAAGCCCTAAATCCATATTTTTTAGCTATTGATGTAACTATTTTATTATATTTATAAAGTTCATCAAATAACTCTTTTGATAGGGGAGTAGATTCATCTGCATACTGCAAACAACAGCCTTCTCTCCAGAAACTTCTATCTCCAACTTCATAAGCTTTTTCAACTTTTATATTGTAATAATCCAACAATTTCAAAATATCACTATATCCAACTCTTATAAGAGGTCTAAAAAATAGAAGTTTATATTTTTTTGGGACAGGAGTAATTTCCATTTTGTTGTAAATTACTTCTCCATATTTTTCTCTTAAATAGTTCATTATAGCTCCAGAAACTCTTTCTAATGCAGTATCTCCTGTTATAATTAATTTAATTCCCTCTTTTTTAGCAATATCTGCAGTAAAATCTTTCATTATATTTTTACATATTCTACAGATTCCCGAACCATAAGCCCCTCTAATTCTCTTTAAAAGTTCCTCAGTCATATCAATATATATAACAGGAATATTAAATCTCTTAGAAAGATTTTCAACATTTTTTTTGGCAATATTCCAACTCCATTTATGATAAAAATGAACTAAATATTTTATTTTAACTCCAACATCTAAAGACAAGGCAACAGCTAATGAACTATCTTTTCCACCACTTACCATAGCTATAGCTTCCTTCTCATTAATCTCATTTAATTGTTCTATAATATCCTTTTTTAATTCTTCTAAACTATTTAACTTCCTTTTTTCTTTAGTCCATTCAGAAAATTCCATTTACTTCACTTTTTTGATAGAATTTTATTTATTCCATCAATAACTGCCTCAACACTTGCCCTAACAATATCCTCTCTTACTGATTTTGTAGTTACTTCTTTTCCAAATCCTTCCAAAGTTACAACAACCTCTGCCAATGCATCAGTACCTCCTGTTATAGCATCAATATGATACTCTTTAATCTTTATTTTTTCTCCTAATGCCTTTTGTATTGCCTTAACAGCAGCATCTACTGGACCAACACCAATAGCTGACGTCTTTATAATATCATCATTAACTTTTAAAGCAACTGAAGCCGTTGGAATTATCTTATCCCCAGTAAATACTCCAATATAGTTAAGTTCAACAACTCTCTCATCTCTTGGAACTTTTCCAACAACATCAGAAACTATTGCCTCAACATCCTTATCTGTAACCCTTTTACCCTTATCTCCCAATGCCTTTATTCTTTTAACTATTTCATTAAATTGTTCTTCACTTAAATCAGTTATTCCTAATTCTTTTAATTTTGCTTCAATTGCATGAGTTCCTGTATGTTTTCCTAAAATCATTCTTCTCTTTTGCCCTACAACCTCTGGAGGTATTGGTTCATATGTTAAGGCATGTGCTAAAACCCCATGTGCATGTATTCCACTTTCATGAGCAAAGGCATTATCTCCAACTATTGCCTTATTAGGTTGTGGTTTTATTTCAGTATATTTAGCAACTAATTGAGATATCTCATATAGTAGTTCAGTTTTAATATTTGTTTTTATTCCATATAATGACATTAGTCCCATTACTACCTCTTCTAATGCAGCATTTCCACCTCTTTCTCCTAATCCATTTATAGTACAATGGATTTGTATAGCTCCTCCTTCAACTCCTGCCAAGGAATTAGCAACTGCTAAACCAAAATCATTATGACAATGGACAGAGATGTTTTTAATGTCTTTACTAAGCTCACTAATTAAATAGTACATAGCTCTTGGAATCATTACTCCAACAGTATCAGGCACATTAATTATATCTGCTCCTGCTTCTATTGCTTTTTTATATACTTCTTTTAAATAATCTAATTCTGTCCTTGTAGCATCTTCTGCAGAGAATTCTACTTTAATTCCATGTTCTTTAATATATTCAATAGCTTCAACTGCTTTATTTATTATTTCCTCTTTATTCATTTTTAATTTATATTTTCTATGAAGTGGTGAAGTAGCTATAAATGTGTGTATTCTATCAACTTCACACTCAATAGCCACATCAATATCCTTTTTAACAGCTCTTGCCAATCCACATATTTCAGCATTTAAATTTTCTTTGACAATCTTTTTTATTGCCTCCTTTTCTCCAACTGATGAAACAGGAAAACCAGCCTCAATGACATCCACACCTAACTCATCTAATTTTTTAGCAATTTCTACCTTTTCATCAATAGTTAATGAAACTCCAGGAGTTTGTTCTCCATCTCTTAGTGTTGTATCAAATATATAAACTCTATCTGGAAGATTTAAATCTTTTAGTACTTTTTTAATTAATTCATTTTCTTCTCTATATACTATCATCATTTACAATCCCCTCAATAGCTTTCATATTTGCCATACCCTTCCTTTCAGTTTCTTCCCATTCTTTCTCAGGAATGGAATCAGCAACTATTCCAGCACCTACTTGAAGAGATAGTTTAGATTTATTTAATGTGAAGGTTCTTATAGTTATAGCTAAATCCATAACATCATCCCAACCAAAATATCCAACACCTCCACCATATGGACCTCTTTTACTTTTTTCTAATTCATTAATTATTTCCATTGCTCTAACTTTTGGGGCTCCACTTAATGTTCCAGCTGGAAATGTTGCCTTAACAGCTAAAAAAGAGTCATATTTGTCTTTAAGTTCTCCAATAACATTACTTACTATATGCTGAACATGAGAATATTTTTCAATAGTCATAAAATCAGTTACCTTAACAGTTCCAAATTTTGATATTTTTCCTATATCATTCCTTGCTAAATCAACAAGCATAACATGCTCAGCTCTCTCCTTTTCATCACTCAATAAAATTTTTTCAAGTTGTTTATCCTCTTCTTCATCTTTTCCTCTTCTTATAGTTCCAGCAATTGGTCTTGTTATTACATATTTTTTATTATTTTTATATTCTGTCCTAACCAGTATTTCAGGAGAAGAACCAATAATTTTCCTATCTCCAAAATCTAAGTAATACATATAAGGAGAGGGATTAATAGCCCTCAACTTTTCATAAATAGCAAATGCATTTCCTTTAAATTCTGCATCAATTCTTCTCGATAAAACAACCTGAAAAATATCTCCTGCAAAAATGTATTCTTTTGCTTTTTCAACAGCATTTATAAACTCTTCTTTTGATGTATTACTATTTATATTTTTAATCTCTAAATTGGTATCTTCTTTTTTATTAATATATAAATATTTTTTTAGTTCTTTTATTCCCTCATTACTATCAGAGATTAAATTTATTTTTTTTTCTTTTAAATCAAAACTTATAAAGTCTTTTACTATAAAAAATTCAGCATCAGGAAATTTTAAATCATCAGTAATTTTATCTAACTCTATCCAATATCTTACAATATCATAACTTAGATAACCTATTAACCCTCCTTTAAATCTTGGATATGGATTTATTTTTTTAACATCTAAACAACAAATATTTTTTACATCTCTTAATGCATCTAAAGGACATTCATATTTTCCTTCTAAATCTTTAGCTAAATCTCCAAAATCAGA
This sequence comes from archaeon, assembly GCA_024278985.1. Lineage (GTDB taxonomy): Archaea > AGJL01 > Methanococci > Methanococcales > Methanocaldococcaceae > Methanocaldococcus. The sequence goes on along the minus strand of JAJRSC010000014.1, from coordinate 25,533 downwards.
ATAGCTTTCTATTTTTAATTTTCCATTTTTAAAAATAACCTTACCCTCAGCTTTTCCTAATATTGAATATCTTGCCTCTTTAGTTAGTTCAGCAGATTCTAAAAGAAAAGTATTCTTATCTAATATATTTTTATAAACTTCAAGAGGAGAAATATTATCTTGATTAATCTGCTTTAAAATCATATTAAAGTCACCAAATTATTTTAATGCTATCTCTAAAACTTCTCCAAATCTTGATTTTACAACATCCCTTTTACCTAAAACTTTAGCATGAGCATCTAACTCTACAATAGCATAATCATATATTTCCTTTATAGGATAGTATGTTCTTGGACCATCAGATACTGCTATTTTTACAATATCAAGATTTTCAATAGGTAGAGCATGAGGAATGCCTGTAACTACTGCTATATCTACATTTTCCTTTTTTAAAATATTAACAATTTTTTCTCCTGTTATGGGATATTCATCTAAACCTCCAACTATATAATCAGGTTTAAATCTCTTTAATATATTTTCAGCATCTTTTTTTATTTTAGGTAGTCCTTTACTTTTGTTTAAATTACCAATATTTATACAGTTAAATATTTCATTTAAAACTATCAATGGATGAACAAACAAATAAGCAGTTTCTTTTTTAGCATTTAACACACATGCAACTTTTAGGTTATCCTCTTTAGCATCTTTTAATATCTTTAAAACTTCTTTTAAGTCATCATCATAACAAGGTTTAATATACTTATCTTTAGCCATTCCTCTCTTTTTTTCTAATTCTGTTGCTTTTTTTAATAAATACACTTGCCTATTATATTCATCTTCATCAATTAATCCAATTTTTAAGGCAGATTCCATAACTTTTATAGCCCCAACAGTATTATCTTCATAACCTCCATAAACTTCAACAGGTATAATTGTTGCATTTTTATAATCTTCAGCAATGCTCCAAATATCTTCTCCTATAATCATACTTGCACATGTCCCAACAATTCCAATAATTGGATTTTCTTTTTTGATGTAAGAGATGGCATAATCTAAAACTTCCCTTAAATTTTTCTCAGCCCCAAAAATTACATTATCTTCACTTATTCCTGATGTAAAAACTCTTACTCCATCCATTTCTAATAATCTTGCAGTCCTAAAACAGCAGCCAGATGGACCATGTATTATAATCCCATCTACTCCTAAATCTCTTAATTGATACATAGCAGCAGCTATTGGTGAAGGTCTTGGATGAAATATCATTTTAATCACTCAAAATAATTTAAAAGTTTTTTCTTAGATTCAGATATTTTATTTCTTTTTTCATTAACAATTTTATTATATTCTTCTAATCTCTTAGAAAATGACAGTATCCTTTTTTCAACCTCTTTTGGTGAAGGACCTCCTATTTTATCTCTAACCTTAACATTTTCATGAACATCTAAAGCTTTTTCTATTACTTTATCATCTAATTTTAAATTATATTTATTTAATATTTCTTTTATCACATCTTTTATATCTCTCCCTTCTTCTATACTTTTCTTTACTGCCTCTCCAACAATATTATGAGCTGTTCTAAATGGAATATTTAACTCCCTTACTAAAGTATCTGCCAATTCTGTGGCTGTTGAATAATTAGATTTAGCCAATTCTTCCATTCTCTCCTTATTAATTTTTAAAGTTATTAACATTCCGTGAACCATTTTTATAGTATCTTTAATTATCTCTATTGATTCCCATAAGTTTGGAGTAACTTCTTGTAAATCTCTGTTATATGCATTTGGAAGGGCTTTTAAAATTGTCAAGGTTGTTATTAAATTCCCATTTATTTTACAAAGTTTAGCCCTTGCTATTTCAGCAACATCAGGGTTCTTTTTTTGTGGCATAATTGAAGATGTTGAAGAATATTCATCAGCAATCTCTATTATTCCAAATTCATAGGTTGAAAATATAATAAGTTCCTCACAGATTTTTGATAAGTTTGTTCCTAATATGGATAAGTTAGATAATGTTTCTAAAATAAAGTCTCTTGATGAAACAGCATCTATTGAATTTTCTATTAAGGCATCAAAAGCTAAAAGTTCTTTAGTTCTTTCTCTATCTATATTAAAACCTGTTGTAGCTAAAGCACCTGAACCAAGAGGGGAGAGATTAACTCTTTTATATGTATCTAACAACCTGTTAATGTCCCTCTCAATAGATGAAACATAATTTAAAAGTAGATGGGCATAAGTTATAGGTTGAGCATGTTGTAAATGAGTATATCCAACCATTATAGTTTCCTTATGTTCCTTAGCTATATTTAAAATATCTCTTAGCATATCTATTAAAAGCCCACAAATTTCTAATATTTCCTCTCTTAGTTTTAATCTTAAATCAGTTGCAACCTGGTCATTTCTACTTTTCCCAGTATGCATTTTTTTGGCTATTTCTCCAACTAATTTTATTAATTCAGATTCAATAACCATATGTATATCATCTAAAGTTGGGTCTAAGTTTAAGCTATTTATTCCATTATTTAATATTTTTTTTAGTCCAAAAATTATTTTCTCAGCTTCTTCTTTTTTTAAAATACCCCTCTCATAAAGCATAATAACATGGGCCATATTACAAAAGATATCTGCCTCAAAAATATAATTATCAAAATTTAAACTTGTTGTATATCTTGCTACATCTTCTTTAATATTACTTAACCTCCCTCCTCTCAATATATTCATTTATTCACCCTAAAAATGGTTTTAATATTAAGTATAAGATATAATCTCCAATTATAGGAGTTATTATATAAGATAGAAACATTGGCAAAATGAAGGGTATTTCAGGAGAAATCCAAACTAAATCATTATCATTATACTTTTCTTTTTTATTGTCTTCATAACTTCTAAAAATATTAATCCTATCTTTACCATAAATTATACAAAATTCTCCTATATCCTTAAATTTCTTCCTTTCAGCAATAAACATATAAAAAAACTCTTTTAATGATTTTGGTCTAACTCCATTTATTATATTTTTTATAAATATATAAAATGGTAATAAGACACACAAAAATAAAGAATTAATTAGTACCAAAAGAGGGAAAGTAGGGATATATTTATAAGATAATAATATCCCTATTGGTGTATAAATAGGAGTATGGTATTTTGGAACTAAAATTCCTAAACCAGTTAATATTTTTCCATCTGCACCTCCAACTCCAAATAAAAACATTATATAACCTAAAATAAAACAGATAATTCCTCCAATAATAGAAATAATAATATAATAAAGATTTCCAAAAATCAAAAATTTATAAAAGGCAAATAAAAGTCCAAATATTATAAGGACTATTGATATAATATCATCAATCTCTCTTCTTTTTATATCTTGATATACTGCAAATGTTAATAGAATTAAACCAATATAATACTCTAACATAACTATTAACCTTAATTAACATATTGAATATTATATAATATTAAATATAGACTAACTAATTATATTATAACAAAAATAAAATATTTTATAAAATATTTATGGTGATTATTTTGAAAACTTATTCAATATGTCCAATATGTAAAAAGAAAATAGTTGCTGAAATTGTTGAAGAGAATGATAAATTAGTTATTATTAAAAAATGTGATGAGCATGGAACATTTAAAGATATTTACTGGGGAGATAGTAAAATAGATTTTTCAAATTATAAAATAGATTTAAATGATAATGATAATGATAATTGTCCTTTTAGTTGTGGGTTATGTTATGGACATAAATCAGATAGTATTTTAGTTAATATAGATGTCACAAATAGATGTAATTTAAACTGTCCAATATGTTTTGCCAATGCAAATAAAACAAAAATTGTATATGAGCCAGATTTAGATACTATTAAAAAAATTTTAGATAACCTCAAAAAAAGAGGAGTAAGATTTATCCAGTTTGCAGGAGGTGAGCCAACAGTAAGAAATGATTTATTTGAGATTATTAAATATGCAAAAGATTTAGGATTTTTAGATATACAACTAGCAACAAATGGTATAAAATTAAAGGATATTGATTACTTAAAAAAATTAAAGGATGTTGGATTAAATACCATCTATTTACAATTTGATGGAATCTCTGAAAAGCCATACATTATAGCAAGAGGAAAAAATTTATTCCCTATAAAGGATAAAATTATAAAAAATTGTAGAGAGATAAATTTTAATGGTGTTGTTTTAGTCCCTACTTTAGTTAAAGGGGTAAATGATAATGAAATTGGAGATATCATAAATTATGCTGTTAATAATTTTGATGTTGTTAGAGGAATAAACTTTCAACCAGTTTCTTTTGTTGGTAGAGTTGAGGAAAGTATTAGATTAAATGGAAGAATTACAATTCCAGATTTTATAAAAATGGTTGAGGAACAAACTAATGGAGAAATATTAAAAGAAGATTTCTATCCTGTTACTATTGAGAGCTATATTGCTCTTTTTGTTGAGAAACTTACAAATAAAGAAAGACCTAAAATAACATGTAATCCTTATTGTGGAGTAGCAACCTATATATTTCTTGATAATGATAAAATTGTTCCTTTACCAAGATTCTTTAATGTAGATGAATTTATAGAGTTTCTTAAGGAAAATATTGATAAAATTGATGGTAAGTTAAGTAAATTAAAAATAACTGGTGAATTATTAATAAATATAAAAAAATTCATTGACTTTAAATATCTACCACAGTCCATTAATATTAAAGAACTCTTAAATTTAATTGTTGGTGCTTTAAAAGGAGATTATAGTGAAGTTGTTAAGCTCCATCATAAAATGATACTAATAGGATGTATGCATTTTATGGATGAATATAACTTTGATATTGAAAGAGTTAAAAGATGCTGTATTCATTATGCCCTACCTGATGGAAAAATTATTCCATTCTGTTCTTATAATTTAATATATAGAGATATATATGAGAAAAAATATTCTATTCCATTAGATGAGTGGAAAAATGCTAAGAGAGACTAAGGAAGGAGTACTATTAGATATTGAAGTTCAACCAAATGCTAAAAAAAATGAAATTGTTAAAGTTGATGAGTGGAGAAATAGGTTAGTTATAAAGATTAAAGCACCTCCAAAAAATGGTAAGGCAAATAAAGAAATTATAAAATTTTTTTTTGAAATATTTAAAAAGAAATGTAAAATTGTCAAGGGAGAAAAAAGTAGCCAAAAAACTATATTAATCTTAGATGCTAATATAGATGATATTAAAAAGAAAATTATAAAACAATAATTTTTATTGCATCTTTGGGACATCTTCCAGCACATAACTTACAGTTATGGCAATATTTTGTATCGTACGCATAATATTTACCATTTTCATCTACCTTCCAGATTAGTGGGGCCTTTGCACACACATCATAACATTTTCCACAGCCAATACATTTATCTTTATCAACAATTATTTTTACAGCCATTTATTACTACCCGTTTATATATTATTTATTGTATAATTATAAATTAACACAATAAATATTTTTGTGATAATATGGACGAAAAAGATATGAAAATTATAAATATTCTTCTTAAAGATGGTAGAAAATCATATACAGATATAGCTAAAGAATTAGGAACAAGTGAAAGTTCAGTAAGAAAAAGAATTAAAAAGTTAGAAGAGGAAGGAGTTATAAAAGGATATACTGCTATTATTGACCCTTCTAAAGTAGGTTATAATGTTGTGGCTTTGACAGGTTTTGATACTGAACCTGATAAATTTTTATATGTTGCAAAAGAACTTTGTAAATTTGATGAAGTAAAAAAGGTCTTTACATCTACTGGAGACCATATGATTATGGCAGAAATTTGGGCAAAGGATGGAAAAGAGTTTTCTGATTTAATATTTAATAAACTTGGAAAAATTGAAGGAGTTAAAAAAATCTGCCCATCAATAATTTTAGAACAGTTAAAATAATTAATTTTTTTCTTTATAATAGTTTGAAACTATTCTATATGTAAATACAGATAATAAGAAAGATATTGGTAATTGTATTCCTTCAATAATTGCATTTATAATAATGTATAAAGATGAATTTTTAACAATTAATAGGATAAATATAAATATTTCAAATATAACTCCAATACATAGAGTAATTACAAATATAATAAATAATAGTATAAGATATTTTAAAGATAAAATATTTTTAAAGATTTTTTTAAACTCAAAAAATCCAGAAAATCCTTTTACAGAATAATTTACAAATGCCAATGGCTGATAAAGGTAGTATATAATCATTAAAATAAAAAATAAAACTAATCCAATAGTAAAGAATATAAATCCAATAGGCATGGTAAATATTCCTAATGCTATTATAATTATAGGAATTATAAAGAATATAATTGATAATATAAATATTCCAATTATCCCAATAAAACCAGTTATTAACAATTCTCCTATATTATCCCAATCAGGTGCTTCATCATAACCTTCAACAGTTTTTTTACATATTCTAACTAAATAACCTGTTATAAGAATTCCAACAATAAACATTATTAACATTAAAAATATAAATATACTTAAAAATGTTAATATGGTATGTAAGTCATATTTATGTATATTAATATATCCCTGAAGTCCTCCAAAAATTAGCCCAATAATCCCATAAATACCCATACCAACAATAAGTTTATTAAGATTATTAACTATATACCTATATCCATCTTTTATATAATCAACAATATCCATTATTATCACCTTTATATACTAATTCCTAATTACTATTATTTATATATTTAGGTGAAATATCAATGGAATTTTTAAAAAAAGTGTTAGAGAGAATTAAACCAAGTGAAGAAGAAAATAAAAAAATTAAAGAGTTAGCTAATAAAATAATAGATATAATTAAAAAACATTCTCCTAATAATGTTGTTGATGTCCTATTTTTAGGGTCTTCTGCAAGAAACACAAATTTAAAGGGTAGTTATGATATTGATATTTTTATTTTGTTTGATAAATCTACATCAATAGATGAGTTGGAAAATATTGGTTTAGAGTTAGGAAAAAAGGCTATAGAAATGTTAAATGGAAGATATGAAATAAATTATGCTTCACACCCATATGTTAGGGGATATATTGATAACTATAAAATAGATATAGTACCCTGCTATAAAATAGATTTTGGAGAAAAAATAATTTCAGCAGTAGATAGAACTCCATTACATCATAAATTTTTAATTAATAAACTAAATGAAAATCTTTGTGATGAAGTTAGATTATTAAAGGCATTTTTAAAAAGTTTAGGATTGTATGGGTCAGATGTAAAGACAAAAGGATTTTCTGGTTATCTTTGTGAGCTTCTAATAATTTATTATGGTTCTTTTTTAAATTTACTAAAAGATGCTAAAAATTGGAAAAAAAAGAAAGTAATTATTTTAGATGATATATATGAGATGTATGGCAATGTAAAATTACCTGAATTCAATGAGCCATTAGTTGTTTATGACCCTGTTGATATAAATAGAAATGTTGCTGCAGCTTTAAGTTTAGAAAATTATTGTAAATTTATATTTTATTCTAACCAATTTTTAGAAAATCCATCAGAAGAATTTTTCAACAACTATATAAAAAAAGTGGAAGAAAATTTAAATAATAGAGAAAAAGGAAAAGAAATTATTTTAAAAATAGTTAGGGAAAAATTATCAGATGATATTATATATCCCCAACTGGAAAAACTTACTAAAGCAATTAATAAAATTATTGAAAATCATGAATTTAGAATATTAAGAAGTAAATGCTGGTTAGATGATGAATTTTGTTATATTTATTGGGAATTTTTGGTTTATGAATTACCAAATGTTAAACTTAGGGAAGGTCCAGATATTTTTAAAAAAGAGAGAGTAAAAAAATTTGTAAATAAGTATGATAAAATTTTTATAAAAAATTGTAAAGTTTATGCATTTACAGAAAGAAAGTATAAAAATATTGAAGAACTATTAAATGATATTATAAATAAAAAGATTCCTTTACCAAAAATAAAAAATATTGATATCTCTAAGGGATATATTTATGGAATCAAGTAATTTAATAAGAACTGCCAATGAATTTTTAGATTCAATAAATTTAAAAAAAGAGATTGAGGACTATCTTAAAAGTCCAAATAAAGAAAAACAGAAAAAATTAATAGATACCCTAAAAGAGAATCTTAATTTTCTCCAAAATTTAAAAAATAAGATGGAATTTCATGGTTTTGGTTCACCATATAGAAATATAGGGAAATTAAAAGGTGATAGTGAAAGTTTAGAGGAGATAGCTACATACAGCTCATATTTAAAGAGAATTGCAACAGAAAAAAAGAGTATTTTAGAAAGAGTTAAACATAGTGTAGTAGCCCATAAATTGGCTATTGGGCATATTTTAGATGAAAAAGGAAATAAAAGAATTCTTTTACACTTACCATTAGATGGAAGTTATAAAAAAGAACTTACTGATCTACCAGCCTATTTAATTTCCACATATAAAGATTTTTTAAGTTTAATTAATCCAAAAGGGAAAGGAATATTAACATCATATACTATCTCATTTTTAACATTTAAAGATGGAAAAAGAGAATTTAAAAGAGAAAAAGTTGAAAATAAAAACTATGAGAAATATTTAAAAGAAAAATATGGAAATATAATAATAACATCTATAAAAAGAAATTATTCAAAAAATAAAATTATTGATGACCAATATGTTAGAAAAGTTTTAACAATATCCTATTTAAAAGGATATAAGGATATAATTGAAAATGAAATAAACAAAAGATTAGATAAAATTTTAACAAAAGAGGAAAAAGAGGCTCTAAATAAGTATCAAAAAATTATGGAAAAGTATTCTTATGACAATTATGATATTTACTCTGGAATTTTAGATGTTAGAAGTATAGAAGAAAAAAAATTAAAAGAAATGGAAATAAAGGAAATTTTAGAAAATGAAGGATTATATATTAATGGTTATCCAAGTGAAATTTTAAGCTCTGCTTTAGAAAAGAAAGAGAAAATTTCTAAAGAAGTTGCAAAGGATATTCTTTTAAAAGAATTCTCAAAGGATATTTTTAACTTTTATTTATATAAAACTCCTGATGAAAGAACAAGAAGTTATTTATTCCCATCAATAATGATTACACCAGAAAAAGGATTTTTATATTGGATGAAGTTAGATGATGATATTAAGCCAGATGAAGTTTTAAGTATTAAATTTATTTTAGAAAATGAACTTCCAAAATATCAAATTCCATTAAAGAATCTTGGAGGTGTAGCTTTATATCTTGTTCATGGATGGGATAAAGTTGAAAAATATGGATTTAAAAAGAAAGAGATTGAAGAACTATTAAAAAAGATTGCCTTAATTGAACCTATAAAAGAATTATTAAAGGATAAAATAGACATTAAAAAACTTGAAAAATATGGAAAAGTTAAAAAAGAAAAAACAAAAAAATTTTTGGACTTGTTAAAAACTATTTAAGTTCGCTAACTTTTACTAATGGAATTAATTTTATATTTTCTTTTTTTAAGTTTTCTTCAGCACCTTCCTCTCTATCAACAACTACATAAACCTTTTCAACAATTCCACCAAATTCTCTAATTTCTTTTACAGCTTTTAAAACACTATTTCCTGTGGTAGTTACATCTTCAATTATAATAACTTTATCACCACTTTTTAAATCTCCCTCTATCTTGCTTTTAGTTCCATAATCTTTAGGTTTTTTTCTAATAATTAATAGTGGTTTTTCTGAAAATATTGATACTGATGTAGCTATAGGAACAGAACCAAGTTCAATTCCTGCAACTTTAACATTATCATCTTTAATATCTTTAGCTATCATCTCTCCAATAAGTTTTAATATTTTTGGGTTTGTTGTGGCTTTTTTTATATCTACATAATAATTACTCTTTTTTCCAGATGATAAAATGAACTCTCCAAATCTTACACATTCAACTTCTTTTAATAATTTTATTAACTCTTCCCTATTCATTTTTTCCCTAATTTTTTAGTATCTATTTCTAAATAAATTTTTTTTGGATTATCTACTCCCTTTAATGTTGATACCATTGCCCTAACAGTTTCTCCAACTATATTAGATACAAAGGGAACCAATGGGATAATTTTCCCATCTACCACAAGTTTTATTCCTGAAGAAAGAACACAATCATCCCATTTAACTTCTCCCTTTGCAAGAGCTTTGACAAAACCCTTACAGTTATAACCACAGTGCCCGCAGTTTAAATTCATTGTTGGAACTATTGCTTTTTCTTTAATAATATTCACAATATCCTCAATATTGTAGTTGTTATTTTCAACAACATAAACTGTATGGTCATCTATTAAATCTCCTTCATCATCTTTTAATAGAACAATTTTGGGAATATTTAATTCTGTAAGCTCTTTTTTAAAACCCTCAATTATAACAAAATTAATATTAGGAAAAACAGATAAGTATCCCAAAATTTCTTTTAAATTTAACTTATTTAAAAAAATAGCAGTTTCATTATTTGATGTTATAACAGAAAGATTTGCATTATTTTTTAAAAATCTAAATGTATCTTTATTTTCAATATCTATATTATGAACTGTATGTTTAACAACAGCTACATTATCCATATATTTTAAAATATTCTCAATAAGAGTAGTTTTTCCAGAATCTTTATATCCTATTATTCCAATAACTCTCATTTAATTCACCAAAAAAAATAAAAAAATAAAATTTTTATAAGTATTCTTTAACCTTTTTAATGAGTCTTTCAATTATTTCTCTATCTGGTAAAACTCCTTCTGGAGGTTCAATTATTTTTTTCAGTTCAATTGGTACTCCATCCATTCTATAAGCAATTCCATCACATTCAATTCCTGCAAGGGCAGGAGGTAGGATAATATTTGCCAATTCAGTTGTTGGTGTTTTATGTGGTTCTATACAGATTAATGGGATTTTTGCAATATGTTCAATAGCTTTTTGTGGGAAATGTGCCCCAGCATCTGCAGCTATATTAAGCATAGCATCTACTTCTCCTCTTTTTAATAAATTAATTGTTGAAGTTTCTCCAGGATTATATACTGGATAACCTCTTGAGAAATCTATAGCATATGAATATCCTGTAATCCAAGAAGCTACTTGATTGAAACCATTGACATTATAGTGCCCTCTCATTGGTGTAAGAATGAATTTTGTATATCTATTTAAGTCAATAACTAATCTAATTGCATTATCAATATTTCTATGCTTACCTCTTGTCATTGTTATTCCCATTCCGAAGAATAAAGCTCCATATTGTGCTGATTTACAGGTATCTACAACTTGGTATATAACTTCAGTAGGAATTCCTGCAACTTTATCAGCTTCAATAGTTAAACCATTTAAAGCTGCTCTTAAAGCACTAATTAACTCATAATCTTTATGTTGTTCTATTTGTAAGTGTATATCAGCTATCTTTGCAGTATCTGTTTTTCTTGGGTCAACAACAATTAAAGTTCTATCTTTTCTACCTCTTTCTCTAAAGAATCCTCTTGGAAAGACTGGATATCTTGTCATATGTCTGGGGTGGGCGTGGATTGGATTACATGCCCAATAAATAACTAAGTCTGCTCTATGAGTAGCTTCAGCTAAAGTTGCAACGGGGTATCCTGAATCCTGCACCGCTAATAAGGAAGGTCCGTGTCATACAGTTGCAGTGTTGTCAATAACTGCTCCCAATAATTCAGCTAATTCAATACCCTTAAATTGTGCATGGGTCTCAGAAGAACTCCAACCATATAACAATGGTTTATATGCTTCAACTAATATTCTTGCACTTTCCTCTATTGCTGTGTCCCAATCAACTTTTTTAAATTCATCTCTTTTATCTTCTCTAATTAGTGGTTCTGTAAATCTAATAGCTCCTTCAAAATGAACAAACTTTGCATGTCCTATTCTACATGCATTTCTTGTTCCTATAACATGGTTATCTTTGACTATAACTTCAATATCATCACATAAACACCCACAAAATGGACATACAACATTTCTAATAATTTTAGTCATAGGCACTCACCAACAATTTTTTACATAATTTTATTTTATAAGTTGATGTAAAAACACTTTATTATTAGATATTTTAATAACATAATATTAAGTACAATTATAACCACTTCAAGATTTAAAATAGTTGGTGATGATAAATTACTCAATAAAATATTTAATATTTAACGAAAAATAATAAATATCTATAGAACTATATAAATTTTTAGTAGTATATTGGGTGAAAGTTATGACAGTATTAATACCTACATCAAAATCTGAAATAGACCAATTAGAGCATATTTTAATATTAGGTACATTATTTAGACCTGAAATAGTTGAATTAATTAAAGACCCTATTGAAAAAGTTACCTGGGTTGATTCATTAGCTATAGCAGCAGGAGCTTTAGCAAGAGCAAAGGCAGGATATACAATTAAAGAAATAGCTGATGAGTTAGGTAGAACTGAACAGACAATAAGAAAGCACTTGAAAGGAGAAACTAAAGCTGGAAAATTGGTTCATGAGACTTATGAGTTGTTAAAAGAAGGAAAATTAAGTGTTGAAGAAGTTGAAAAATTCTTAGAGGCTGTAGTTAAAAAAGAGGAATTAATGGAAAAAATTGGATATATTAAAGAACTACAGGATGAACTTGAAGCACTTAAAAAAGAAAATGAAGAACTTAAAAATAAATTAAATAAAGTTAAAGAAGTATTATCAGACTTATTAAAAGAACTATAATGATTAAGTATATATATTACTCCCTATATTTTGTTTATTGTATTTGTTTGTGGCGCGGGGTACCGGGCTTGGTAGCCCGGGGCGGACTTCAGATCCGTCGAGGGCAATGCCCTCGGGGTTCGATTCCCCCCCTGCGCCGTTTTTTTTGTTTTTATAATAACTATAAGTGTATTCTATGGAAAAAATATATGCTAAATTTGGGGATATTAACACATTAAAGGAGGTTATTAGTTCTTTACACAATTTTACAGGGGTTATTAGAATTAATGACTCATATTTATTTTATAAGAATTCAAAACTTATTTTTGCTAAGTATAAAAACAGAAAGGAAAGTTTAGAGAATATTATTAGTAACTTACCAGAAAAATTTTTTATTGAAATATATAGGTTAAATATAGATGAGTTAGATAGCTTTATCAAAAAAGATACAAAAGATATTTTTATTGAACTTTCTAAAGTTCCTATTTTAAAAGATGGTAGGATAATAATAAATAAATATAATGATATATATAACTACATAAATACAAATAAAGTTATTTTTGAACCAAAGAGATTTAAAAAAGAAAAAGCAGTTGTTTTATATAAAAATAAAAAAGAAATGTTTTCAATATATATAGGGAGAAAAATTTTATTTGGAAAAAGGGCAATTTCAAAATTAAAAACTACTTTTGCTGTTAGTGAGTTTGAGGTAAGAATTAAACCACTTACAGATGAAGATATTGAAAAATATAAAGAAGAATATCCAGAAGGATTTTTATTTTTGGAGGATGATTACAAAAAAGTTATTGATAGTATTATCCAAGATAAAAATCCAACTATATTAAAAAATATTTCCCTATCTGAAACATTTCAAGATTTGGGGATAATAAAAATAGTAGGTTCTGAGGTAGGTTATGTAGTCACTAAAAATAAAAAACCAGTATATGCATTTTTAAATGAATATAATGGTGAAAAATCTTTTAGATATATAAAAAGTATGTGTTTAGTAGATGATATAAAATATTATATATATAAAATCTCCAAAGATGAGTATGATAAATTAACTATCTTTAAAGAAAATAAAATATAAAATCAAAAGGGAAGATTATGAATTTTACACAAGTTTCTATTTTTTTAATATTACTTCTATTTACTACAACAGTTATAGTTTTTAAGGCTATTGATTTAAAAACTAATCAAGTTGAAGATGAATTAAAAATTAAAAAATACTCTTTAATTAAAGAAAATATAAACAGCTCTATAAATAATAATATTGATAAAATAGTACTTTCAGCATTTATTAATACTAGTTATAAAATTATGAATAGTGGGGAATATTTTAATAATAAAGAAGATGCTTTAAATTATATTAAAGAATATATAAAAAATCAAATAAATAAAAGTTTAAGCAATATTTTACCAAATAATACAACAATAAAGATAGAAGAAATTAATATTTCTCCAACTAACAACCCATTAATTGTTAATATACAAATGAAAATAAATATTAGATATCCCCAATTAAATTTAAAGAATGTATATATTTTCCCAGAACAAGATATTACAATTAATAAAAATGTAAAATTATTTAAAGTTCCTGACCCTTATGGATACTTAAATGCTTCCTATACCTGGCATAATTATTTAAAAGTTAATGTATTTTTAAGAGGAAATAACTATTACATATTTAATATTACACTAACTAAAAATAATTTTAACTACTCAGAAATGTATAATCCTAATTCTCCAAATGAAATAAGAGTTTTAGGAAATGGTTATAAGTTGCTACCTTACTGGGTAGAGAGTTGGAGAACTGGAGAAAATGAGGAATCAGTAATTTGGGTTAATATAAGTAGAAATGATTTATTTAATAGTGGATATATTTATATTGCTTATAACTCTTCAGTTCCATTAAGTAATGAAAGATATTTCAATGTATCAACAGCCACAAATATAACCTATAACTTTGGCAATGAAATTATTGGAGATTATTATACTGAATATTTAAGAGATTTGACAGATAAAATATATTATGGAGACCCAAAACTTTATGACTTGGTTGATAATGGAACCTATTCAATAATTGGAGTATATACTGGCTTAAAAGACAGTTGGGGAAATGTAGGATATAAATTAAAGGGATTAAATTGATTTTGCTGCTAAGACCATATTTTTTAATTTATTATATGCAATATCTCTGCTTAGTAATCTCATACCACAATCTGGGTCAATATATAATTTACTTTTATTAAAATTAGGATTATTTTTTAATATCTCTAAACCACTATTTATTACTTCTTTTATCTCATCAACACTTTCTACTTTTCTTGATTTAGTATTTACACATCCAAATCCTATTTTTTTAGGAATAGTTTCAAGAATTTCCAGATTTTTTTTATTAGATGCAAATTCATGGTATAAAATATCAACATTAAATTTATAGAGTTCTTCAGCAATATTATAAACATTTCCACACACATGCATAGCAAATTCTTTATTTATATCTTTAGTTATAATATCTATTGCCTTTCTTGCTATATCAAAGTCAATAAAACCAGTTGATAAAATAGGTTCATCTATTTGAATATAACTAACATAATTTTTAATAGCTTCTACTTCTTTCCTTAAAGCCTTTGCAATATCAAAAATAAGATTTTCATCTTTATTATCAGTATAAAAACTTTCAACTCTAACAGAACTGGCCAATGTACATGGTCCTGTTATAATACCTTTAATTTCTACATTTGGATTTATCTTTTTGGCAATATTTTTAGCATAGAGAATATCTTTTAATGTTATTGGCTTCATAAATTCTACTTTACTTATAACTCTATTTTCATCAAATCCATACATGTTTTTAGTAAAAATATTTATCATATCTCCCCTAACTTGACCATCAGATATTATATTTATCCCAGCAGATATTTGGTCTTTAACAGCTATTTCAATAGCATATTTATATTTATCATATAACCCAAATATATCCAATATTTTCTCTTTAAAGGATAATTTTTCTTTAAAAACCACTGGATAGCTACCAACAACTGTTGTTATCATCTTTTCACATCTTATAAAATATTTGTTTTATATACTAAAAAACTTTTTATAATTAATTATATTATTAGACTTAATAAAAAATATAATAAAGAGATAAATATGAGGTGAGAAAAACATGAGATTAAAAGCAGAAAAAATAACCAACAAACATGGAGATGTATTTTTAAGATGTCCAAGATGTGGAAAGTTATTTAAAGATTCCAAAAGTTACACAAAACATGTTAATAAAGCACATAAACATCTTTTTAATAAAGAATAAGAAAATTATTTTAATTTTAAAATTCCCTCTTCTTCTACAATATTAGGATGTAATTTTAAAAAGGATTTTATTGCTGAAGAAACATTCCAATGAACCCCATATTTTAAATTATCAAAATTATCTAAAAATCTCTTTTTACTTAAAATTTCTTCAGATTTTCCTTTAAGTAGTTTTATGACAATTTTATCCTTATTAAATTTTTTTATTTTATATACTCCTCTCTTAGTTTTTGAGTAAAAAATTTTATCTTCATCATAATAATCTTTTGCAATATCTATTAACTCCTTCCAAATTTTTTTTGCATCCATAAATATTAACCTTCAAACATCTTTTTTATATAAGGTTCAAATGGAACAATATCCTCCCTACTTTTGGGATATATTGATGCAACTATTAGCTTATTTTCCTCTGGGATGATATCAATAACCAAAGTTCCAGGAGTGGCAGTTATAGACCATGCTAAAAGTACTAATCCAGCAGGATGGTTAATAATTGATTTTAACTCTATAATCTCAGGATTTATTTCTCCAGACAAACTAATTTTGAGAGTATCTATCCATGCCTCAGTTATAGCTTTTAAAAATACAATAATATATTCAAAAGTGGCCAAAATATTCATAACTACCACAAACACATAATAATATTTATTTTATTAGATTATTTTTAATATTATAAAATATTTTTTGTGATTAGTTATGTTATGGAAAGATGTATGTGAAGTTTTTAGAGATATAGAAAATACTTCTAAAAGGTTAGAAAAAAGAGCTTATTTTATAAAATTAATAGAAAAAATAAAAAATCCTGAAGATTTAAAAAATATATGTTATATATCTATTGGTAGGGTCTTTCCTGAGTATGATAATAGAGAGTTAGGAGTTGGAGAAAAGTTATTAATAAATGCTATTGTAGGTAGTGGAATTAATAAGGATGAATTATTAAAGATGATAAATAAAACAGGAGATATTGGCTTAGCAGTTGAAGAAATTAAAAAGAAACAAAAATCAAAAATACAAAGTTTATTTTATCAACCATTAACAGTTAATAATATTATTAACACTTTAAGAAGAGTTGCAGAAATTGAAGGAGAGGGGTCAATAAAGAAAAAACAAAGGTTGATAAGTAGTTTATTTATAAATGCTTCACCTTTAGAAAGTAGGTATTTAGTTAGATTAATTTTAGGAGATATGAGAATAGGAATGAATGTTCCAACAATTTTAGAAGCTCTATCTATCTATTATAAAGTACCTAAAGAAAAGTTGGAGAAAATATATTCATATATTAATGATATTGGCTTATTAGCTGAAAGTTTAGCCAAGGGAAATATTGATGAATTAAACTTAGAGTTATTTAGGCCTATAAAACCAATGCTTGCCCAATTGTGTCCTTCAATTGAAGAGGCATTATTAGAGATGGGAACAGCACAGTTTGAAACTAAATATGATGGAGCAAGATTACAAATCCATAAAGGGGATGGAAAAGTTAAAATATACAGTAGAAACCTTGAAGATATTACTAATGCATTCCCAGAGTTAGTGGATGAATTTAAAAAATTTAAAAATAATATTATAGTTGAAGGAGAATGTGTTGCTATAGGAGAAGATGGAAAACCAAAGCCATTTCAGTAAATTTTAAGAAGGATTAAAAGGAAGTATGATATCAACAAAATAATGAAGGAAATAAATTTAAGGGTTTATTTATTTGATATTTTATATAAAGATAAACCACTTTTAGAAAGACCATTTAAAGAGAGAAGAAAGATTTTAGAGGATTTAGTAGGATATGAAAATGATTGGAAAAAAGATAGAGAAAAAATTGAAAAGGAACTTAAAGAAAAAAAAATTATTGATATATCCTATAAGTTAGTTACAGATAATATTGATGAAGCAAAAGAATTTTATAAATGGTCTTTATCTATTGGCCATGAGGGAGTTATGATAAAAAACCTAAAGGCTCCATATACTCCTGGAAGTAGAGTAAGGACAATGTATAAATATAAACCAACTCTTGAAAATTTAGATGTAGTTATTATAAAAGCCAAAAAAGGAATGGGTAAAAGAAAAGACTGGTATGGGTCTTTTGAGATAGCAGTAAAAGGAGAAGATGGAAAATTATATTCTATAGGACATGTTGGAACTGGATTAAGTGAAGAAGATTTAAAATTTTTGAAGGAAGAGATTGATAAAAGAATTAAAAAAGATTTAGGGGAAGAGGTTGAAGTTAAACCAGATATAGTTTTAGAAGTAGCCTATGAAGAAATACAAAAATCTGATAAGTATGAGTGTGGATATGCTTTAAGATTTCCAAGAGTTGTAAGATTTAGATTAGATAAAGGAGTAGATGATATAAATACTGTTGAAGATGTTAAAAAGATATTTAATATTCAAAGAGGAAGAAATTAAAATATAACTATTTTATCATATAATTTTCCTTTTAATTTACATATTTTTTCATAAAATTCTTTAATTTTTTTAGAGTTTCCATTTACTATATAAATCTCAACTTTTTTATTTTTACCACATTGAGTAGTTATATATCCTTGATTTAGAGATTTAATAATATCATGAAAATCAAAGTATAACTTACTCATCTCATTTAAAGATTCTTTATTTGGTTCATATACAACAATTATAATTCCACTAATATCTCCATCCCTATCTAAAGGATTATTTTCTAAAATATATTTTCTTACAGCATCTCTAATAAGTTCGCTTCTACTTGAGTATCCTTTTTTTTCTATTAAGTTATCAATCTCTTTTAATAAAAATTTTGGAAATGATATACTAATTCTTTCAACATTCATGATATATCTCCTTTTTTTAATTTGCTAAAATTATAGAACATCTTAGCGATATATAAAAAAATATTTAAACTATTAACGAGTAAATTTTTGAGGATATCATTGAGTTATTGGAAGTATTTAACTCGATACTATTTTATTTTTTGGTTTTAATTGATAATATGAATTCACATTGTTGTCAGTTGTGATATTATGGAAGATAAAATAAATGAAATTCGAAATATAATTTTAAATATCTTTATTACCATGATAATTGTATATGTATTTATAATAGTTTATACCTACTTACAAACTACCATACCTTATAATATATATTTTATAAAGACAAATATGCAAATAATATTAGGTATTTTAGGAATAATACTTATACTACTTTACATCTCAAAATTGAAAACCGTACTATATAATCTATTTAGAAAAACTTATTTTTTAATAAAATCTTTTTCATTAGGTCAAAAGTTTGTTCTTATAGCAATTATTCTTCTAATATACTCTGCAATTTCTTTAATAAAAAATAACGAAAATTATGCAAATGCAATTGCTATTTTAAGTTATTATTTCCTAACTATTGGAGTATTGAATGAATTTGTAGATTATATTTTAGAAAAAAAAATTAATGACAAGATAAACATTATAAAAACCTTTACATCTTTAATATTCCTCGGAGTGGCTATTTATTATACAGATGAAATTAAATATTATTTTAGATATTTATATATTTTAGTTTTTATAATTGCGATAGTATATATAGTATATATCCTAATAAAACTAAATAATAATAAAAAAAGAGAAGTTAGCTAGTTACTCATTTTTTTCTTCCCATGTAGAAATATACTCCAATTCCAACAATTATTAATATTATTAATCCTATAATTATTGCTGTCAAGGAAGTTCCTTTTCCTTTTTCTTTTGTTGTTGGAGTTATTGTAGTTTCTTTTGTTGTTTTTTTAGTTTCGTTTGGTTTTGCAGGTTGTTCTGTATTATTAACTTTTTCTTTTGTTGTTGGAGTTATTGTAGTTTCTTTTGTTGTCGGTTTCTCCTCTTCGGCTGCTTTAATTGCTACTGCAAAGATACTAAATCCTGAAGTGTATGCTTTGTAGTATATGTTTTCTGAGTCTTCAATTCCTAATTTCTTAGTTTCTAATACTTCCCATCCATTATGGTATCTTAGCATTATAACATCATCTGGGCTGTATCCATTATCTTTGAGCCACTTCTTGGATACCATGAACTTAATCCAACCTTTTGGTTCAATTTCTTTTCCTGTTTTTTCATCAATAACTTTTATCTCAATGATGTTGTATAATGCTTTAGCAATTTTTGGTTTTTCTATTGTTTGAGGTAATTCTGCTAACTTAGCAATTTCTATTTTTGCCTGAACTTGTAGTTGATATTCAAGTGTTAATCCAAGGATTCCTAATTCTTTTGCGGTTTCCCATGGTAATGAAATATCAACAGGTTTTCCTGGTTCAAATTGGGTTTGTATTTCTGTTTTTGATATGACTCCTTTTTCAGTTTCACTTGTTTTTTCTGAAGTGTATGAACTCCCTCCACCTGAACTATAGGATCCACCAGAGCTATAGCTAGTTGTTGAAGTTGATGATACTACATTTATTGTCTTCTCTTTAGTGAATGTTATTAAGCTACCATCAGATTTACAAACGACAACTTCTAATTTTACATTATAAGTTCCAGTTGATTCTGGCTTCCATGTGATATTATATGAAAGAATTGCCGAATATGGGCTATTTATAACATTGTATCCATATCCATAGCCAGCAATATAGCCATAATCATAACCATAACCATAACCTGTGTGATATGATATATAACCATAACTACTTTCATTTATGTAATCATAACCATAACCATAACCATGCACAGCGTTAGTTTCTGAATCAACTTTTATTTCAATAATTTTACTTGATGTATTGGTTAAATCTTTATTTTGAACAACAATAGTATTTGGAGTTAAGATAATTGGAATGCTTATATCATCTGTCTTCCCATCCTTTGAAATTATTAGTTTTATACTTGTAATATTTGACCATTCTTGATTTTGAATTAATATTTTTACTTTAAAATTTATCTCTTGATTTACATTGCAGCTAGAAGGAAATCCTTCAAAACTTATCTGTAATCCTGCTATAGGTTGTATTAATATCAGCATCGCTACGATACCAAGTGTTATTAATATACTCAATAAAGTTTTTTTATTTGTATTCATATGAAATCACCAACCTAATATCCTTAATATACATAATTTATTGAAATATATCAAAAAAATATAAAGTTATTCATAATTACATAGATATATATAATATATAATTTTATGTATGTAGTATATAAAGTTAGTATATAAATTTTGTGATACAATGGTTGAGTTATCCATAATAATGCCATGCTATAAAGGTGAGAAATTTATTGAAAATTCTATTATAACAGTTGAAAAGGTAGTTTCTGAGTTTTGTGATGATTTTGAGATAATTTTAGTTGTGGATGGATTTGTAGATAAAACTTATGATATTGCTAAAAGGTTAGAGGAAGAATTTGATAATTTAAAAGTTGTTGGGTATGAGAAAAATAGAGGTAAGGGATTTGCGATTAGATATGGCTTGAAGTTTTGTAAGGGAAAATATGTGGCATTGTTGGATAGTGATTTAGAATGCCGCCCAGAAGCTTTAAAGTGGTTTCTTGAAAAAATTAAAAACGATAATGTTGATATTATTGTTGGAAACCGTAAAGACAAAAAGAGCATTGTTAAATACCCAAAATTAAGAAAATTTTTGAGTTATGGATTTGTATTTTATGTAAATTTAATCTTTCCAGAACTTAAAGTTAAAGATACACAAACAGGAATAAAATTATTTAAAAGAAAAGTTTTAGAAGATCTGTTTAAAAGTTTTGATAAACTTAATTTACCTTATGGATTCTCTTTTGATATTTCATTGTTAGTTTTGGCACGGAGAAGACATTATTCAATAGATTATTGTCCATGCATAATTAAAAAAGAAGATAATGGTAAAATTATTAGTGGACTGGGAATAATTAAGACGATTTATAAAATGGGAAAAGATGTTTTACTGCTTAAAATGATGTTAAAAGATAATAATTTTTCAAAAATAGATAAGTATTTTGAAAATTTTAGTGATAGAATAAATTAAGGTTCTTTAAATAAATTTTTAAGTATTTTGATAATAATTATTGAGAAAGTTAAAATAAAGTTAAAATTATGTTGAATGGTTAAGTTATGAGAAAAACTCAAAGAGTTAATACAATGCAGGAAATTTAAGAACACTATACTGAGGGAAAGGATGAAGATTTTAATGATGTCGTGGAAATGTATAAAGCACCCATGGAAAGGAGGGGCTGAATTTGTTACTTATGAGTATCTAAAAAGGTTGGTAGAGAAAGGTTATGAGTGTGTTTGGTTCGCCCCTAAGTTTAAAGGATGCTTGGAGAGAGAAAATATTGATGAAATTGAAATTGTTAGGGATTTTAGCATATATACAATACACATAAATGCATGGAGAAAATATTTTTCTGAATTTAAAGGAAAGTTTGATATTATTATCGACCAAGTTAATGGAATACCATTTTTTACACCATTGTATGCAAAAGAGCCAATAATATTTTTTATCCATCATTTTGCAGGAGAATGTTGGGACTATGAAATGCCATTTCCCCTAAATAAAATAGGTAAATTTGCAGAGAGGAATTTTTTAAGATTGTATAAAAACATCCCAACAATTTGCGTCTCCCCCTCAACAAAAAAAGATTTAATTAACTTAGGATTTAAAGAGGAAAACATTCATGTTATTTATAACGGATGCGATGTTAAACCATTAGAAAAAATTAATTTTGAAGAAAAGGAAGAAAATGCAATATGCTTTGTTTCAAGATTAACCCCAATGAAAAGAGTTGAGCACGCAATTAAAGCAATTTATTATGTTAAAGAAGAGATTCCCAATGTAAAGTTATGGATTTTGGGAAGTCCAAAGAAAGAAAATTATTTATATAGATTAAAGAATTTAGTAGATAAATTGGGATTAAAAGATAATGTTAAATTCTTTGGATGGGTTCCTTTTGAAGAGAGAAATGAGATAATTAAAAAAAGTCAAATTTTAGTGGTTACTTCTGTTAAAGAAGGTTGGGGTTTAAATGTTATTGAAGCAAATGCTTTAGGAACTCCGGTTATTGGTTATAAAGTTCCAGGATTGGTAGATTCTATTAAAGATGGATATAATGGTTTGTTGGTGGAAAAAGGGAATATTATAGAACTATCTGAAACTATTATTAATTTATTGAAAGATAATGATTTAAGGAAAAAGTTAAGTGAAAATTCTATTAAATGGGCTAAAAGGTTCAATTGGGATAAGAGTGCTGAAGAGTTTGAAAAAATTTTAGAGATTGTGGTGAATGATGGACGAAAAAATGTTAAATAATTATTTATGGTGGAATTATGACTGTTGCATTGCCTAAATTATATGAGTTAATCCTTAAAAAAGTTAAGGATGAGAAAGAAGCAAGAGAGATCTACAATATCATTTTGGAATTGAATAAGGAAAATAAAGTTATCATTAAAAATGAGTTAAAGGACGAGTTAGCAACAAAGGAAGATATTTTATTAATGTAGTGAATTAAATCAAAAAATAGACATTACTAAGAAAGAGTTGGAGTATAAGATGATTATTCAAACGTTGATAATTTTATTTACAATAATTATAACTAACCCTAATGTATTGAACTTATAAAATTATTATTTGGATTGAAATAAAAATCTTTACTGATTATGTGGAAATTTCTTAGCGATAAAAATGAACATCAATGAAATTAAAGAAAAATCATCCCAATATTAAGAAAATATGGGATTAAAAGGGCCAGAATTTTTGGCAGTTATGCAAGAAATGAGCAGAGGAAAACATCAGATATTGATATATTGGTAGAAGTTGGAGATGATTTAAGTTTATTAGATTTTGCATCTTTAAAAGTAGAACTCGAAGAGGCGTTAGGCAAAAAAGTTAATTTATTAGAATATAAAACAATAAAACTACAAATAAAAGAAAAAATTTTAAGAGATGAAGTAAATATGTATTGTGGTGGTAGATATGGATGAGAATCCTTTAGTTTCAGTAATAATTCCAACGTACAACATAGAATTTGAAGTGGTCCCTAAGGTGAGAAAATGAAAAACCCAAAAATTATATTAATCGGTCTAGACGGTGCAACTTGGGATTTGATAAAACCATTAGCCGATAATGGAAAATTACCTACTTTTAAGAAATTAATGGAAAATAGTGCATGGGGTAAACTTAAAAGCACGATACCTCCACTATCCCCATCTGCATGGGTTTCAATATATACTGGATGTACACCATCAAATCATGGTATATTTGGATTTGTAAAAAGAAAGAAAGGCTCATATTTTTATTATCCCATATCAGGAAAAGATATTAAAAAACCTCCAATTTGGGAAATATTGTCAGACTTTGGAAAAAGATCTATTGTTATAAATGCTTTATTCGCCTATCCACCAAAACCAATTGATGGTATTATAATAACTGGACTAGGGACTCCATCATTAAATAGTGATTTTGTATATCCTAAAGAATACAAAGAAATAATTAAAGAAAAATTCCCAAAATATGACATAGACTTTAATGAAGATTTATTATTGGTGTCTAAAAATCCCTACAAATTTATTGAGAAAATAGAAAATGTGACTAATGAACAAATTAGACTTACTAAATATCTAATGGAAAACGAAAATTGGGACTTCTTATTTTCTATATTTAGAGCGTTGGATGTAGTCCAACACTATTTTTGGGACGATAAAAAGACAATATACAAATTTTATAAAATCTTTGATGAATTCCTTGGAGATATTATTAGATTTATAGATAAAGAAAATCACATTTTGTTTATAGTATCTGATCATGGATTTGGACATGTGAAAAAATATTTTTGTATTAATAATTGGTTAGAACAGAATGGATTATTAAAAACTTATAAAAATTGTAATAAAAATATTATAACGGCAGAATTCTTTAAAAAATTACTGTTGAAATTAGGTATGAAAGATGTTATATGGAAATTAAAAAGAAGTTCAATATTGGAAAAACTTCTAAAAATTATACCAAGTGAAGAATTAAGTTATATTAATAAAATCGATTGGAAAAATACGAAAGCTTATTATTATGAAGGTTCTGATGGTATTATTAATATTAACTTAAAAGGTAGAGAACCACAAGGGTATGTTTCTTTAGAGGAATATGAAGAAATAGTTAATTTCATAGTGAAAGAACTAAAAAATGTTAAAGATCCAGAAACTGGAAAAAATATTGTTAAAAAGGTATTTACAAAAAAAGAACTTTTCAATACTGAAAATCCCGAAATACCCGACATTTACATACTGTTGAAGGAAGGTTATAGAGCAATTGGTTATAATAAAATAAATAATTCTATATTTATGCCTCCAATTCATGGAAAGACTACTAGACCAGGGGATCATACAATTAATGGAATTTTTATTGCTTATGGAAATAAAATACAGAAAAAACATTTGGAGTACGTAAATTTGTGGGATATAGTTCCCACTATACTAAGTATTTTGAAACTACCGATACCAACATGGGTGGATGGGCAAGTTATTATGGAAATTTTTGAAAATGTTGATGAAAAAGTAAAGGTCTTTGAAAATGAAAAAAGAAGAATAAAAGAAAAACTAAAAAAATTAAAATTTA
>JAJRSC010000013.1 GCA_024278985.1 archaeon | reverse complement strand
TTTAATTCATTTCTCTTTCTTATCTTAAGATTGTTTTTAATTTCTCTTAATTTTTTTCCAATATTTGGAATAATGTCAATTTCACAAAAATCATTTATAAATTTTATTACTTCTTTATCTTCTGTTCTCCAAGTGTCTAATATCTTAACACCTTTCTTTAAATACTCTCCACCCAATAATGAAACTGTGTAAAAATATTTTTGGGTATTATTTTCCTTTTTTGTTCTTAAAGAGGATAAAATTCCAAAATAAAGTAATAAATCTCTTATTCCATCAGCAAATTTTTTATTATATGTTAAAAAATTAATTGAATAAAGTTTATTATCTTTTATCTCCAAATATCCATTTCCATCAAAATATCCTGATAAAAATTCTTTTTTATGTTCTAAAGGAAGGTTATACAATATTTTAGGAAATGTTTTATTACTTCCAATTAAATTTTTAAATAAATTAACCAATTCTATAGAGGGGATTTCCAAACAATATAATGATGTGTTATTTCTATAGTATGGAGTTATATTTAGTTCTTTTTTTATCATCTCTTCATACTTCTTTAGTAAGTTTAAATCAGAAAAAAATAATTTTAAACTCTCAGAAGTCCAGGAGCCATTAGATATCCAAAACCCAAATAACCTTAATAAAAATGGTGTAAAAGTTATATTATTCCTATTGATATCTGGATATCTCCTTAATATAGCTATATAATCCCCAACCCTTAAATCTCTACCTTCAACCCATTTTAATTCTCCATCAACAATTGTTAAAAACTTATGTTCCTTTGTACATTTTATTTCAAAACCAAGATTTGTTTTTATATATAGTCCTTCTTTATTGTATGCCCTTATATGTGGTTTGTCAAATCTTGCAAATTTTGCCTTAAAATCATCAACTCCCAAAATTTTACCATCTTTAAGCTCCTTTATTCTAACAACTCCATCATCCTTTAATATTTTAGTGTTTGGTGAAACACAGACAACTGCCTTTAACATTCCTTTTTTTAATTTTTCTTCTACTTCTAACCTATGCTCTCTACTAAGAGATGAATGATGGGCTTCAACTTTATCAATTCCTAACCTTTTTAAATGAAAAACTACTCTCTCAGTTGCTCCTCTTGTATTAGTAAAAATTAAAACTGTCTTATGCTTTTTTATTAAATCAGCCAAAAGATAGTATAATCTTTTAGTAATCTCCTCTGAAGGTGTATATATAAAGTCATCAACAGGAGAAAGAACTTTTACCTCTATCTCTTTTTTATAACTAACATCTACAATATAACACTCTCTACCAACTCCTACCAAAAACTTAGCAACTTCTTCCAAAGGAGAGATGGTTGCTGATAATCCAATCCTTACAAAGTTAGAATAATAGTTTAATCTTTCTAATGATAGAGTAAGATGAACTCCTCTTTTATTTGTTAGTGCATGAATCTCATCCACAATAACATATTTTACATCTCTCAATAACTGAGAAAATTTTGGAGAGTTGAGAGAGATAGCTAAAGATTCTGGTGTAGTTATTAATATATGTGGAGGTTTTTTTAGCATCTTCTGTTTTTGGTAACTTGTTGTGTCACTTGTTCTAACTGCTACTCTTATCTCATCTAAATCTATATTAAGCTCCTTGGCAACTTCATAAATCTCTTTTAATGGCTCTTTTAAATTTTTTTCTATGTCATTGTTCAAAGCCCTAAGAGGAGAGATGTAAATAATATATATCTTATCCTCTAATTTCTTCTCCATTGAAAGCTTTATTAACTCATTTATTCCTGCTAAAAAAGCAGATAATGTTTTTCCACTACCAGTTGGAGAACAAATAAGAACATTCTTTTTATTATGAATTTCCATTATTGCATATCTTTATGGTGGAGTAAATGTTTTATACTTTCTCTTAAACCACTCTTTAACAGGTTTTTCTAAAATATTATAAATTTCTTCATCTGAATATTCTTTTTTTAAATAGGATATCATTTTATATCCCTTAATATTTGAAAATTTTAATCTACTTTATCTAAAAATTTTTCAACAATTAATAATGCACAAAATTCCCCACAAATAGAGCATGCCTTATTTTCTTTTGGAGGTATTTCTTCTCTCATTTTTTTGGCTTTTTCTTTATCTATAGCAAGTTTATAAATCTTTTCCCAGTCATGTGTTTTTCTTGCATAGGCCATTTCTTTTTCTAATTCTAATGCTAACTTATTACCTTTAGCAACATCAGCAGCTTGAGCAGCTATTTTTGTAGCAATAACCCCCTCTTTTACATCTTCAACAGTTGGTAATCTTAAATGTTCTGCAGGTGTTACATAACATAAAAAATCTGCTCCAAAATATCCTGCTAAAGCTCCTCCAATGGCTGAGGTAATATGGTCATATCCAGGAGCAATATCTGTAACAACAGGACCTAAAACATAAAATGGAGCTTCTTTACAAACATTTTTTTGTAATCTTATATTTGTTTCTATTAAATTTATAGGAACATGTCCAGGACCTTCAACCATAACCTGAACATTGTTATCTCTTGCTCTCTCTACTAATTCCCCTAATATTAATAACTCTTCAATCTGAGCTCTATCTGTATTATCTAATAAACATCCTGGCCTTAATCCATCTCCTAAACTTATAGTAACATCATACTCCCTTAAAATCTCTAAGAGATAATCATAGTTTTTATATAGAGGATTTTCTTCACCTGTATGTAAAATATATGCTACT
This sequence comes from archaeon, assembly GCA_024278985.1. GTDB lineage: Archaea > AGJL01 > Methanococci > Methanococcales > Methanocaldococcaceae > Methanocaldococcus. The sequence goes on along the minus strand of JAJRSC010000013.1, from coordinate 5,114 downwards.
AAAAAAGCCCCTCCTCTACTTACAACCCCTAATATCCTACCACTTTTCTTTAATCTTTCAACAGATATCTTATTAATTCCACAGTGTAATGTCATAAAATCTACTCCTTGCTTAGCTTGCTTTTCAATAACATTAAATATTAAATCCTCATTCATATCTACAACTTTACCATACTTCTCTTTTGCTATTTTAGCCACTTCATATATTGGGACTGTCCCTAATGGTAGAGATGTAGATTTTAATATTGTTTTTCTAATTTTGTCTAAATCTCCTCCAACACTTAAATCCATTATAGTATCTGACCCATATTTTTCAGCAACTCTAACCTTCTCAATTTCTAAGTTAATATCCACTAAGTCTGGAGATGTTCCTATATTAGTATTTACCTTAGTCCTTAACCTTTTTCCAATCCCTACAACCTTACAATCTCTATTAACATTCTTTGGAATAACTACCCAACCATTGGCTATATATCTTCTTAGTTTTTCAATATCAATTTTCTCATTTTTGGCAATAATTTTCATTTCTTCAGTATGCTCTCCACTTTTAGCTGATTTTATTTGAGTCATATTTCCACCATCAATATAAATTAATGAATCTTTAAAAATAATAAAAAATATATATTTAGAAGTATTTTTTTATGAAATATTCAGCATTTAATAAACTTGCTCCAGCAGCTCCTCTAATTGTGTTATGCTCTAATGCTACATATTTAACATCAAAAATATTATCTTTTCTTATCCTTCCAACAACAATACTCATACCCTTTCCAGTATTTCTGTCCAATCTTGGCTGAGGTCTATCTACTTCTTCTCTGATAACTATTGGCTTTGCATATGTTGGAAGGTCTAAATCTTTTAATGGGTCAAATTTATCCATAACCTCTTTTATTTCTTCTGGTTCTGCTTTTTCCCTTGTTTTTACAAATATACACTCTGTATGTCCATCTATAACTGCAACTCTATTACATGAGGCAGATAACTTAAAATCAGCAAATTTAAATTTATTATCTTTTAGTTCTCCTAAGATTTTTAAACTTTCTGTTTGCATCTTTTCTTCTTCAGATTTTATATATGGAATAAGATTATCAATTATAGCCATAGATGGAACTCCATTCCAACCAGCTCCAGAAACTGCTTGAAGTGTTGTTATAATAACAGAATCTAAACCAAATTTATCCATAATTGGTTTTAATGTTATAACTGCACATATTGTTGAACAGTTAGGATTTGTTATGATTGCTCCGTCCCATTTTCTATTTTCTCTTTGAATATCTATAATTTCCATATGATTAGCATTAACCTCTGGTACTACTAAAGGAACATCTTCCTCCATTCTATAAGCAGATGCATTTGAAAAAACTAATTTTCCCTCTTTGGCAAATTCTGGCTCATATTTTTTAGCTAAATCTGATGGTAATGCTGAAAAAACAATATCTACATCTTTAAATGCTTCATGTTTTGGGTCTGTTGGAACAACAACTATATCCTTAATATTTTCTGGAATATCACTATCTTGTGTCCAATAACATGCATCTTTATATTTCTTTCCTGCACTTCTTTCAGAAGCAGCTAAAACTTCCAACTCAAAAATTGGATGATTTGAAAGTAGTTGGACAAATCTTTGCCCAACACTACCAGTTGCTCCTAAAACACCTACTTTTATTTTCATTCTATCACCTTTATTTTAAATGTTAATTCCTTCCCTTCTTTAAGTTTTTTTACTATTTCTCTATTAATATCTTTAGCCCCTTTATTAGCTTTTATCATTAATGTCCTTGGACATATATAATTACTTCTCCTTATCACTATATCAGTTGGATGTGATAGAGGTAGATTTTTATCTCCTTTCCCAACTATAATCTCCTTTACTCCATCAACTTCAATCTCAACAACTATTTTTTTAGCATTTCTTATTTTTTCCTTAAATTCTTCTGGAAAATCTTTCATTGATTTATCTGCTTCAATTCCTATAATACAATGTCCTGTCGTAGTTAGATAGTTATCTTTTGTTATTTCTAAGGTTGTTTTATGAGTTGCAGAAACATTTTTATGTCCTTTTGCTTTAATAATAAATTCATTCATTATAATAACCTTTTTGTGGATGTTATGTTCTCTATATTAATTAGTAGTATTTATCAATCATTAATATATACTGTCAAAACAGGAATTGTTATTATAGTAACATTATTTTTTATGAACTATATTATAAGTAGGGGATTTCTTAAATATTTAGAGATGGCTTTTTATCCAATATTAAAAAGGATAAAAGCAAATCCTATCTCAATATCTTCAATGCTCTCATGCTTTTTAAGTCCCACTGTAGGTTACTCTATTTTAGCAGAGGGTTATAACAATAAATTAATAACTGAAAAAGAAGTATTGGCTTCATCATTGGCAAACTCATTCCCATCAGTTTTTTCTCATATATTTACATTTTTTATTCCTATAACTATTCCACTTTTAGGTGTTGTTGGAGTAATTTTAGTTTTAATTAGATTGGGAATAGCATTATTAAAAACATTGATTGGTTTAATATGGTTATCTCTTTTATATAATGGAAATGATAATTTAAAAATAAATAAAATTAATAAAAAAAAGAACGTTAAGGATATAATAAAATCAACTTTAAAACTTGGAAGGAGAATAATAACAGTAATGTTTATTACATTTACAATAATATTTTTCCTTTCAAAGGTTGGATTTTTTGATTATGTAAATAAAGCTATTTATCCAATAACCTCAATTTTAAACTTAAATCCTAATGTTGGAATATTAACTTTAACAGAAATAGTTAATGTTCAGGCTGCTATTGTTTTAGCATCAGGATTATTAAATGAAAATATTTTATCAGGTAGAGATGTGTTAATTGGATTAATTTTAGGAAATATTATATCCTTCTCATCTAAGTATGTTAGGCATTCTCTACCTTTACAAGTTTCTTTATTTGGTAAATTAGGAGTTAAAATAGTTCTGCTAAATGCTATAATTACCCTTTTATTGGATATTATTATAGTTTTTATTATTATTTCACTACCACCCTTCTTATAATGAATATATATAGTTGAGAAACTTTAAAGGTTATAACTATAAAATTAACATTGTTTGAGAATATGGTTAAAGTGACTATAATATCCCCTGAAGCAAAAAGTGGAAGTGTCTGGAGATTAAAAAGGGAAATAGATAAAATTGCTAAATGTGATATTTTCTTACTTTCATCAAATAGTTATATTTTAGATGACAATTTTAATTTGGAGTGTGATGTTATCCATTCAAGGTGTAGCATTGGTTTTTACAATGGAAAATTAACGCTTTTTTCCTGGCAATTTTTAAACTCTTTGGAGTTGGAGGACTATTTATTTATCAACCCTCTTGATACTATTTATTTAACATCTGATAAATTTAAGAGTATTAAATTATTATCAAAATATTTTTTAACTCCAAAAACTGCATTAATTAGAGATTATGATGATGCTGTAAAATTTATGGAAAAATATAATTTAAATTTTCCAATAATTATTAAAAGTTGTTTCTCAAAATGTGGAGAAAGAGTTTTTAAAATATTAAATCATAAAGAACTATATAATATCTGTAAAAATGCTCTTCATGACTCTCTAATAATTCAAGAATATATAAATTTTGAAAGAAATGGAATATTTAAGGATATTAGATTACTGGCTATAAATGATAATAATATTTTTGGATATAGTAGAGTGAGTAAAGATTTTAGAACTAATATTCATTTAGGAGGAAAATCTGAAAAAATAAATATTGATGAGGAATTAAAAGAAATAGCTTTTAAATGTTTGGCCTTAACAAATGCTACAATCTTAGGAATTGATATCCTGCCGACTGATGAGGGTTATTATTTGTTGGAGTTAAACTCTGCTCCTGGAACATCAGGATTTTATAGTTTAGGGTTAAATGTAGATATGTATATTGCCAATGCTATAGTAAAAAGTTATAAGAGGTGAGATAATGAAGTATGTAGTTGGGCATAAAAATCCTGATACTGATAGTATTGTCTCAGCTATTGTTTTGGCATATTTCTTAGAGTGTTATCCTGCTAAACTTGGGAATCTTAACCCTGAAACTGAATTTGTATTAAGAAAATTTGGTGTTATGGAGCCAGAGACTATTGAAAGTGCTAAAAATAAAGAGTTAATTTTAGTTGACCACTCTGAAAAATCTCAAAGTTTAGATGATTTAGAAGAGGGAAAAATTATTGGGATTATTGACCACCATAAAGTAGGATTAACTACAACTGAACCAATTTTATACTATGCTAAACCAGTAGGTTCAACTGCTACAGTTATAGCAGAACTTTATTTTAAAAATGCTATGGACTTAATAGGTGGAAAAAACAAAGAATTAAAACCAGATTTAGCAGGACTATTATTAAGTGCTATAATATCTGATACTGTTCTTTTTAAGTCCCCAACTACAACTGAATTAGATAAAGAAATGGCTAAAAAATTGGCTGAAATAGCAGGGATTAAAAATATTAATGAGTTTGGAATGGATATTTTAAAGGCTAAATCAGTTGTTAGTAAATTAAAACCTGAAGAAATTATTTCAATGGACTTTAAAGATTTTAACTTTAATGGTAAAAAAGTAGGGATTGGACAAGTTGAAGTTATTGATATTAAAGAGATAGAAGATAAAAAAGATAAAATTTTAGAATTGTTAAAAGAGAAATTAAATAAAGAAAACTATGATTTAATTGTTTTTATGATAACTGATATTATGAAAGAAGGTTCTGAAATGTTAGTTATTGGAAATGTTAAAATGTTTGAAAAGGCCTTTAATGTTAAAGTTGAAAATAATACAGTATTCTTAGAAGGAGTTATGTCAAGAAAAAAGCAAGTTGTTCCTCCATTAGAAAAGGCATATCTCTCTAATTAATTATTATTTTTATTTTTAATAACAAATTATATTTGTATATTTAAATTAATAAATATAAAGGAATATTATTAAAATATACTTCTTAATAATTTAACTATCATAAAATAGCTTTTTTTAATTTTTATTTAATTTTTATTATTCTATTGGGCCGTGCATAAGCCCCTACATCCCTTCAGTGCCCGGACACCCTGCTGGGCCTCGGGCACTTAG
>JAJRSC010000012.1 GCA_024278985.1 archaeon | reverse complement strand
TTTAAAAAGATGTGAAGAAGAATATCATAAAAAGAGTGAGTATAAAAAAGAATTGGAAGAGGAATATAATAAGTTATATGAAGAATTCAAAAAGGTAGAAGAAGAATACAACAATATAAAAGATATTAAAAATAAATATTCTATTTTAACAGAAAAGTTAAACAACAGATTATTAGAGAAAGAAAATAAAGAGAAAGAAATAAAAACTATTGAGGAAGATTTAAAAAAATTAGAAAATTTAAAGGACTTTTTAGATAAATATAAAGAAGAGTATAAGAAATATAACCAATTAAAAATTGAAATTAAAGAAAAAGAGAAAATATTAGATTCTCTAACTAAATATTATGAAGAATATAAAATTTTAGAAGGTAAAAGAGATAGTTTATTGGAAAAAATTAAAAAATTAGAGGAATATCTTGGAGAGCTATCAAAGGATGAAATTCTTAATAACTTAAATAACTTAGAAAAAGAAAAAATAAAACTAAATCAGATTATAGTAAAAATAACTGAACTTCACAATCTTAAAAAGATTATTGATGAAATTGAAAAGCATGAGAATATTGTTAATCAATTGAGTAATAAATATTTAAGATATATTGAAATTGATAACTATTTAAATGAAATTGATGAATATGTTAAAAAGTATAATGAACTATCAACAGAGTTGGAGATATACAAAAAAAGAGAAGAAGAGATATATAAAGAAATAGAGGGATATAAAAAAAATCTAAAAAAATTAGTTAATATTAAAGAAGAACTTAAAAAAATTGAACTTTTAAAATCTCAAAAAGAAGATTTATTAAAAGAGAGAGAAAGATTAAGGGATGAAAAAGCAAAATTAAAAACTGAAATAGAGAAAATTAGAAAAATTTTAAAAGAATTGGACAATGTAAAAGATATCTGTCCATTATGTAAGTCAAAGATATCAGAGAGTAAAAAGATAGAAATTATCAATGAGTATAAAAAAGAGCTAAATGAAAAATTAGAAAAAATTAATAAAATAAAAATAATGTTGGAAGAAATTGATAAAAAAATAAATGAGATAGATAATAAAATAAAAATTGAGGGAGAACTAAGAAAAAAATTAGGTAAATTGGAAGAAATTGAAAAAAGATTAAAAAATAAGGAGGAAGAATATAAAAACTTAATAAACAAAATTAAAGAAGTTGAAAATGAACTTAACAAATTGTTAATAGATGGAAAAAAACCAATTGATATTTATATTAACCTTAAAAATGAAAAAAATCAGTTAAAAGAATATTATGAAAAATATATTTCCTCAAAAAACTACCTTGAACAAATTAACAAAGAAGAAATTTATAATAGATACAATGAGTTATATAATGAAGTTAAGGATATGAAAATAGAAGATTGTAAGAAAAAAATTAACTATATAGAAAATAAAATTAAAGAATTATTAAAAATTATAAACAAAATAGAAAATCTTGAGCAATATAAAAAAGAACTAAATTCAGTATATCATAATTTAAGCAATCTTAAAGAAAAATATGATGAGTATCTTAAAATCTATAAGGAGATAAGTGAATTAAGGAAAAATATTAAAGAATTGGAAGATTTTGCTGAGGATTATTTAGTTAAGAACAATCTATATAATGAAATATTAAAGAAATACAACTCAGAAGTAGAAATAAAAGAAAAATTAAAGATTCTATACAATGAGTTGGAGGAAATTAATATAAACATTAAAAAGATAAATGAAGAAATTTCTAATTTGAATTATTCAGAAGATAAATTTATGGAAATAGAGAGAAAATTTGAGGAATATAAAAATAAAGTGGATGAGCTGAATGAGGAAAGAAATAAAATTATTGGAGAATTAAAACAATTGAATCATCAAATATTAGAACTAAAAAATGAAGTTAATAATCTTGATATATTAATTGACAAAAAGAATAATCTATATAAATTTATCAATGAATTGGAAAGAATTAGGAAAGTTTATAGTAGAGAAGGATTTCAAAGATATTTAAGAAAAAAATATCTTCCAATAATTAAAAACTATCTTTTAGATATATTTAAAGAATTTGATTTAGATTATAGCTATATAGAGTTGGATGAAAATTTAAATATAAAAGTTCATTCTCCAAATGGAGTTTTAGATACAAAAAATTTAAGTGGTGGAGAGCAGATAGCTATAGCTCTTTCTTTAAGATTGGCAATAGCCAAAGCATTGGTTGAAAATATTGGATGTTTTATTTTAGACGAACCAACTGTTCATTTAGATGAAGAAAGAAGAAGAAAATTAATAGATATATTTAGAAATGTTAAAAATATTCCTCAATTAATAGTTATTACTCATCATAGAGAAGTGGAAGAGATTGCTGATAACTTAATATTAGTTGAAAAAGTAGGGGGAGTATCTAAGATTTCTTAAAATATTTTAACATTGGTTTTGTAATAATTGGTTTTTCTGGAAGTAGTCCAGTAGGTTTATAGTATAATATTAGAAGCATCAATATACCAAATAACATATATGACAACCAAACAGGGTCAAATGGTAGATTTAAAGCGTATTTTATATTATATTTATAGATATCTAAGAGTACTTTAATAGTAACATATATTAAAACCCCTAAAGCTACTCCTTTATTGTTTCCTTTCCCTCCTAATAATACCATTAAGAATGGGAAAAATGTCCATTCTGCTCTTGTAAATGCATTTGCTACAATATTACCAGTATATAGTGTATATAACACCCCTGCAATTGCTCCTATGGCTGAACCTATAGCCATTGTTTTTATTCTTAATAACATTAGATTTCTACCAAATGCTCTAACAGTATTATCATTTTCTCTCATAGCCCTCAATATTCTACCAAAAGGAGTATTTAATAATCTTTCTACAAATAAGAATACTAAAAAGGCCATAATTAAAGATAATCCTGTAAAAATCCAACTTCTGTATTCTCCTGCAGCAAATGCCAATATATCTGGAACAGATATTCCATAATATCCTCCTATAATTGATAAGTTATATAAACAAACTAAAAAGACAGTTTCACTTATTGCCAATAAGGTAACTCCTAAATAATCCTCTTTAAGTTTTGCACTTGGTAATATAAAAATAGCTCCTACAATTAACCCCAATATTGTAGCTAAAATAATTGCCAACAATAATATACCAATCCCTAAAATTGGATTACTTGCAATTAATTCTGTCATTTTGTTGGCTGCTATACTTGAAGCAGTTACAAAATCTCCACTAACTCCAAAAAATAATATTAATAATCTATCCAATATTCCCCCTACTGCTATAGCCCCAACTAAAACAGATAATGCTTTTCCAAAATTTGGAATTCCTGCATAACCAAATTCTATATTTAAAGATAAGGCTACAATATAGTATATTCCAAACCATAACAAAATTAATAATATGATATCTATCATCATCTCCCCCATTTAAAATCCTAAACTTTTTTTAACTTTTCTCCAATCAATTCCAGTTATTCCCTCAGGGGCAAATAATAATGTTACAACCATCATTATTAAAGAAATAACCCTTCCATAAACTAAAAATCCAGCTCCTAATATTAGAGATAAATAATAAGTTATCAAACTCTCAGATAGTCCTATTATATACCCTCCTATTAATGCCCCAGAAATATGTCTTAATCCACCAACAACACTCGCCGCAAATATTGAGATTATTATAAACTCTCCTGTAGCTGGAACTATTTCCTGTATAAATGGTAATAATCCTCCAGCAATTCCTGCTAATCCCCCAGAAAGAATCCAAGAGAACATTCTGGTTTTTTCTACATCTATCCCCATAGTTTGGGCTAAATCAGGATTTTCCATAGATGCCCTTAAGGCAATTCCAAATTTTGTTTTGTATAATAAAATATAAAGTGATAATAACAACAAAATAATAACACCAGTAGAAACAAAAAGTATCCCCTTAAACCCTAAATAACTAAAATCAATATTTGAAAAAACAAACTTTGCCATTGTTGAACCTACAATATCCCCCAAAATTCCAGAGTATGCTCCAATAAATCCAAATAAAAATAAATCTATTGCTAAAGTGGCAATCATTAACATCTCTATAGATGCATTTCTTTTAATTAAAGGTTTTAATGCTAAATATGTAAGAAATCCAACAATTGCCCCAACAATAAATAAAATTGGTAAAGATAAATATGGAGAGATATTATAAAGTTTCAATAATGTTAATGCTACATAACTGCCAATAACTGCAAAACTTCCCTGGGCAAAATTTGGAACATTTGTAGTTATATATGTTAGGGTTAATCCTAATGATAATAAAACTAAAATATTTGAGTATATTATAGCTCCCTCTAATATCATTAACTTTCACCTACTGCAGTTATACCTAAAGAATATTCTTTAAATTTCTCATGGTTTAATAGCTCTTCAGCAGTACCTTCAAATGCAACTCTTCCACTAACAAACATATAAGCATTGTCAGAAATTTCTAATGCTCTTTTAGCATTTTGTTCTACTAATAAAATGGTTAATCCATAATTATCCCTCATCTCAACAATCTTATTAAAAATAACTTCTGCTAATTTTGGAGACAGTTGGGCTGTTGGTTCATCAAGCATTAAAATATCTGCATCTCTAACTATTGCCATAGCCATAGCTAAAAATTGTCTTTGCCCACCACTTAATGTTCCTGCTTTTCTATGTAAAATTTCTTTTAATTCTGGAAAGACATCCAAAGATAGTTCTATTCTATCATTTAATTTATTTTTATCTAAAATATAACCAGCAATTTTTAGATTTTCCTCAACAGTTAAATTAACAAAAACATTATTTGTTTGTGGAAGATAGGCAATTCCTATTCTTGCCTTTTTATATGGAGGAATATATGTTATATCTTTTCCTTTAAAGTTAATTTCTCCAGAGTATATTTTTGTTAATCCAAATAATGTTTTTAAAAATGTAGATTTTCCTGAACCATTTGGACCTACAACTGTAGTTATCTTTTTTTCTTCAACTCTTGCATTGACATCAAATAAGATTTGTAGTTTTCCATATCCTGCACTTAAATTTTTAACTTTTATCATATTTTATCCCCTTAAAATAATGTAATAACTGACAGTGTAAATCGATATTCTATAATCATAAAACCAAAAAATAAAATAGTATATAAATACTTAAATAAAAAACAGTTTTAACTCAATGATAACCATATTTAAAAATTTACTCGTTAATAATTTAAATACTTTATGTATAGTTAACGAGACTGTTAAATTAACGATTTTATTCTTTCGTTTTTATATCATTCGTTTTCAATCTTTAGTTTGGTCTTATCGATTGCTATTAACTTTCTTTCCTTTCTTTTACGTTAGTTTAAAACAACTTTAATCTTGTGATAATAAATTCTAACCGACTCGTGGCTTAAACTTTCAAATTGAGAAAGGAATAAACCCACATTCCTCAGTGATAATCCGAAAAAATATAAAAGTCCAGCTAAGATTTTAACCTCTACCGACTTTCTATTTCTTTTAAAAAGCTTCTTTTCTTCGATTTTTTCTTTTATGGCCACTATCGTAAGGTTCATAATTTATTATTTTTTATATATCGATATAAAAATTTAACTTGACAGTCTCCAAATGTAGAGACAAAATTTTTAAATATTTTTTAAAAAATCTAATAACAAAAACATAGAGTGGATATTATGACTGTTCCAATGATATTTAAAGAAATGTGTCCAAATTGTAAAGGAGAAATAACATCTGAAAGGTTGAATATAGGAGTTTGTGAAAAATGCTTAGATGAAGAGAAAATATACAATAAATTAGAATTATGTAAAATTTTAAAAAATAATCAAAAAATTAAAGAGTTAAAAGATTATTGTAAAGTTTGGAATGAATTTAAAGAATTTGAAAATTTTGCTAATAAGTTGAATATTAAACTTTTAAGTATTCAAAAGATGTGGGCAAAGAGAGTTTTAAAAAATAAAAGTTTCTCAATAGTTGCTCCAACAGGTGTAGGTAAAAGTTTCTTTGGTATTTTAATGTCCTTATACTTAGCAAATAAAGGAAAAAAATGTTATATTATCCTTCCAACTACACTTTTAGTTAAGCAGAGTTATGAAAGATGTAAAGAACTAATAAAAGAAGGAAATTTAAATATAAAAGTTGTTGCATATCATTCAGAACTTTCAAATAAAGAAAAAAAGGAAATTAAAGAAAAAATAGATAATGGAGATTTTGATATTTTAATAACAACATCTAACTATTTATCCAAAAATTTACCAAATGTTATATTTGATTTTATCTTTGTTGATGATGTTGATGCTCTTTTAAAAGCATCAAAAAATATAGACAGAACTTTAAAACTTTTAGGATTTTCTGATGAAATAATAAATGAGGCATATAAAATTATCTATCTTATTAAAATTGGGAAATTAGAGGAAGCAATGAAAAAAAGGGAAATTTTAAGAGAGAAATTAAAGAATATTAAACATGGTTGTTTAGTTATTGCCTCTGCAACAGGAAAAAGTTATGGAGATAGGGTTAAGTTGTATAGAGAACTTTTAAACTTTGATGTTGGTTTTGGAATGAATAAGTTAAGAGATGTTGAGGATATCTATAATGAATCCCTAACTTTTGAAAAAATCTTAGAGTTAATAAATATTTTTGGTAGTGGTGGGTTGGTTTTTGTATCTATGGATTATGGTATAGAAAAGGCTAAGGAGATAGAAGAATTTTTAATAAAAAATAAAATAAATGCTAAGTTAATACACTCTAAAGATAAAAAAGGATTTGAAGACTTTAAAGAGGGAAAAATAGATATTTTAATTGGTGTTGCTTCATATTATGGTGTTTTAGTTAGAGGTTTAGATATGCCTGAGAGAGTTAGATATGCCATATTTTATGGAGTTCCTAAGTTTAAAATTAAACTGAAAGAGTATATAAACAATCTAAAAGAAAAAGGCATTTTAAAAGAGGATGTTGTTATAGAAGGAAAAACATTAGAGGAAATAAGAGAGATAGTAAAAGAAAAATTAAAAATTAAAAACTTCTCATTAAGAGAGGAGGAAGATATTTATTTATTAACTCCTGATGTAAAAACCTACATCCAAGCATCAGGAAGAACTTCAAGAATGACAGAGTTTGGTTTAACTAAAGGGGCAAGTATTGTTTTAGTTGATGATTTTAATGTTTTTGAAGCTCTTAGGAAGTATATGCTCTTTATGTATGAAAGTGAATTCAAAAAGTTAGAAGATGTTAATATAGAAGAATTATTAAAAAAGATTGATGAGGATAGAAAAAAAATTAAAGAAGGTAGAAAAAAAGGAAAAATCCCAGATTTATTAAAATCTGTTTTAATGGTTGTTGAAAGTCCTAATAAAGCCAAAACAATAGCCAACTTCTTTGGTAAGCCATCAGTTAGAAAAATAAACAATAGAAATATCTATGAGGTTTGTATTGGAGATATTAATTTAATAATTACTGCAAGTGGTGGGCATGTTTTTGATTTAGTAACTAAAGAAGGATTTTATGGTGTTAAAATAGATAATATTTATATTCCAATATATTGCTCAATAAAAAAAGTAAATGGAGAACAATTTACAGACCAGAAGAATTTAGAAGAGATTATAAAATCTCTTTTAGAGAAGGGGGAAAAAGTTAATTTCATAGATTCTAAGGAAAATATAGAGATTGTTAGAGAAATAGCTGATGAAGTAGATGCTATTTTTATTGCAACTGATATAGATAATGAAGGAGAAAAAATAGGGTATGATATTGCCCTTAATATTCTACCTTTTAATAAGGAAATATATAGAGTTGGATTTAATGAAATTACCAAAAGGTCTATATTAAGGGCTGTAGAGCAGTTTAAAAGAAAAGAAGAGCTTAATTTAGATGAGAATAAAGTTAAAAGTCAGGTGGTTAGGAGAATAGAAGATAGATGGATTGGTTTTAGATTAAGTGAAAAATTGTGGGAAGTATTTAATAAAAAATATCTTTCTGCTGGAAGAGTTCAGACTCCTGTATTAGGTTGGATAATTGAAAGATATGAAGAATATAAAAAGAAGGTCCCATATCTTTCTTTAAAACTTGAATATGACTTATATATTGGAAAGATTGTTGAAAATGATTTTATTAAGGATGAGGTTGAAGTTGATATAAAAATATATGAAAAATCTATTCCTCCACAACCTCCATTTACTACTGATACACTCTTAGAGGAGGCAACTAAAAGATTTAATTTAAGTGCTGATGAAGTTATGTCCATAGCCCAGGAACTTTTTGAGTTAGGTTTTTGTACATATCATAGAACTTCATCTACAAGAGTATCCTTGGATGGAATGAAAGTAGCAAAAGATTATTTAAAATTAAAAAATCTTGAGGAATATTTAAAAAATAGAGAGTACTATATGGAAGGAGCTCATGAATGTATTAGACCAACAAAACCTATGGATACAGAGGAATTTATTGAATTTTTAAAAGAAAGTAATATTAAATTAACTAAAAACCATATAAAAATTTATGATTTAATATTTAGAAGATTTATAGCTTCTCAGATGAAGGAGGCAGTTGTTGAATATGAGGAGATATATATAAAAGATTTAGATGAAAAAATTGAGGGGTATATAAATATAATATATGATGGTTGGAGTAGAATTTACCCATTAAGATTAAAACAACTACCAAAGATAGATAAAAATAAATTAAAAGTTATTGAAAAAGAGATAAAAAAAGTTCCTTCTAAACCACTTTATGATGAAGGTGATGTAATCAAATTAATGAAAGAGAGAGGAATAGGAAGACCTTCAACATATGCCCAAATTATTAAAAAACTTTTAGATAGAGGATATGTAATAAAAAGTAAAAATAAAAATAAATTAATCCCAACTAAGTTAGGAATAGAGGTTTATAATTTCTTAATAAATAATTATCCTCATCTTATTTCAGAGGAAAGAACAAGAGAGTTAGAAAAAAAGATGGATTTAATTGAAGAAGGAAAAGAGGATTATCAAAAAGTTTTAGATGAACTATATAAAGAAATAATTTCTATAAAATAAGTACATAATATTATGGTGTTAATCTTTGTCTATCTCTTGGGAATAAAACACATTCTCTTATATTTTGCATACCTGTTAATACCATTGTAAATCTATCTGCTCCTAATCCCCAACCTGCATGTGGAGGCATTCCATATTTAAATGCTTCTAAATAATACTTAAATCCTTCTGGACTAAGTCCTTTTTTCTTTATATTCTCTACCAATAAATCATATTGATGAATTCTTTGAGCTCCAGATGATAATTCTAAATCTTTATACATTAAATCAAATGCCTTACATTTTTCTGGTTCATCTTCTTTTGGCATAGTATAAAATGGTCTTATTTCTGTTGGCCACTCAGTTATGAAATAATAACCTCCCATAACTTCTCCTAAGGCTTTTTCTGCCTCTCTACTTAAATCTTCACCCCATTCTATACTTACCTTATTCTTTATTAATTCTAAAGCCTCATCATATGTTATTCTCTCTATTTTCTCAGGAACTTCTATTTTTACTCCTAATAAATTAAGTTCTTTCTCTCTATTTTCATAAACATCCTTACATGCATTAATAATAACCTTCTCTAAAATATCCATTGCATCCTTATCATCTGAAAAAGCCATTTCTATATCTATAGAAATTGCTTCATTTAGATGTCTTCTTGTGTTATGTTCCTCTGCTCTAAATATTGGTCCAATTTCAAAAACTCTATCTAATCCTGTAGCCATTAACATCTGTTTATACAATTGAGGGCTTTGTCCTAAAAATGCCTCTTTATCAAAATAGGATATTGGAAACAACTCAGTACCTACCTCAGTACATGAGACAACTAACTTAGGAGTATTTACTTCAATAAATCCCTCATTATAAAATGTGTTTCTAACAGATTTTAACATTTCATGCCTAATTTTAAATATTGCCTGAATTTTTGGTTTTCTTAAATCTAAATATCTATTATCTAATCTTGTATCTAATTCAGATGGGACTTTTTCAGCTGGGTCTAATGGTAAAGGTCTTACAGCTCTATTTAATATTTCAACTTCTAAAGGTAAAATTTCTACTCCTCCAGGAGCTTTTTCATTGGCTATAACCTTACCCTTAACTTTTATCACATCCTCCTGTCCTAATGACTTAATTTTTTTAAATAACTCTTCTCCAACTTTTTGTTTTGGAGCAACTATTTGAATAGTTCCTTCTCTATCTCTCAATATAACAAATATTAATTTTCCCAATGCCCTTATAGAATGAACCCATCCTGCTAATTCAACAACTTCCCCATCCATTTCTGGCTTAACTTCTGATGTATATATTCTCATAATTTTTCCCTCCCTGCTGTTTTTATTGCTCTATATATCTTTTCAACTTCTTCAGGTTTTTTCTCTGCTAATGTACCAGTAACAATAACATCTGCCCCTGCTTTAACCTTTTCATAGGCAATATTATCCTTCCTAATCCCTCCACCAACTATAATATTAATCCCTGATAACTTCTTACTTAAATGAATTGCCTCATTACTAACTGGATATTCTGCTCCACTTCCTGCTTCTAAGTATGCCCATCTCATACCAAAAAACTTGGCAGATAAACAATACATTGCTACTATATTTGGTTTATTTTTGGGAATTTCATTAATTTCTCCAACAAAACCAACAGTTGTTTTTTTGGCTGGTTCAATACATATATAGGCAGTAGGAATAGGTTCTAACTTATATTTTAAGATTTTTATAGCCCCTAAAGTTGGAGCTGTTGTAGTCCAGTATGTATTTGTAGAGTTCATTAAAGACATAAATAAAACAGCATCTGCCTCTTTAGATAAGCCATCAACATTTCCAGGAAATAGAATAATTGGCTTTCCAAAATCTTTAAGTTCTTTTATTTTTTCATCTAAATCAATAATTCCAGAACTTCCTCCAACTAAAATAGCATCAGCATATTCTAAAATTTCCTTTTTTATATCTTTTTCAGGGTCAATTAAAATAAAATATAAGGCACCTTCTTCTTCTAAAATTTTATTGAGAATTTTTTCAACTTTTCCAATCAAATACTCACCTTTAAAAATTCTTTTGTTCTTTTATATAGATTTTTGGAGATTCTATCCTTATCAACAGAATATATTTCCATCTTTGGAATTATAACCCTTACAGCTGGTATATCATATTTTGTTAAATCAGCATAAATTATTTCATTGAAACCTTTTTCTGGTAAGTAATCAATTAAAAATTTTAAATTCTTCTTTATGTTACTTTTTGATAAGTTTGGTAAATCCTCAATTTTAACCTCTTTATCATACTCAAACCATTTTTTATAAATTTTTTTAGCTCTTTCATATGTCATATTTTTTATAAATATTTCTCTAATTTTTGTATCTCTTCTAAATCCATGTAGTTGTGTTGCCCTACTTTGAGCCAATTCTGTTAAAGCTCTTAATATTGCAATTTCAGGATTTAAATGACATCCAACACCCATACACATTAATAAAGGATTTTTATCATCTGAAATAGCTACAACTACAGGAATATCTAAAGTAGCTATATATTTTAAAGTTATTTTAACTCCTTTACTTTCAAACTCTTCAATAATTTTATGTATTCTCTCATCTTTTGCATCTTCAGGATTTATTTTTATTGTAATTCTTGGAGAAAAATCAGCTATGCTCCATGAATCTCTTTCAACAACTTCAAGAATACCATGAACTAATGCTTCCTCTAAACTGTTTCCAGCTGCTAAACCATTAGTATGTCCTCTAAATAAATTTCCTTCAACAGGATAAAAAACAGCTTCAGATGGAACTTCTTTATGAACATTTTCTACTAACTCCTTTCCAATAACCCACTCATCTACCTTTTTAGATGAGTATGGTGGTAGAATTAAATCCTCTATATTTATAGGATTTTCTGGATTTTTGATAATTTTTCTTTTATCATATACAGCTGAAGCTCTTTCAATGGCTTCCATAGAGGCAGAAACCTTTGCATCTATATCTCTATAACCCTTCCCATAATTAAGTGCTATCCCTTTTTTACCATTAAATATAACTTCTCTCTTAACATAATACACTGGAATATTTACATAATCTAAATTAACTTTTTCAATTTCCAAAACATTAATTTTTTTTAGGGCTTCCTGAATATCTTTAAATGTCTCTTCAGGAGGTTTTTCTCTATACATAAAAATTAAATCACCCCTTTTAATTCCTTTAATTTTTCTTTTGCTTCTTCTCTTTTCTCTCTCAACTCTTTTAAGAAGTTAATTATTAGCTCATAAGCCAATTTTTTACATTTTCCACAGGTTAGTTCTCCTTTTTTACATTCTTCATAAATTTTAGAGAGTTCTTTATCATCTAAAATTAAATGATATAAAAACATCTCATAAATAACACATTCCTCAGGCTTTCCACCATATTTTTTATGCTCCTCTAAAGTTTTTCCTCCCCCAGTTTTAGCAGAAGAAATTTTTTTCTTAACTTCTTCATCACTATCAGTTAAAAATATAGCTGTCTCTGGTTTTGAAGAACTCATTTTTCCTCCTAACAGTCCAGTCATAAATCTGTGGTAGGTTGATGATGGTTCAATAATTTTTAACCTCTTAGCAATATCTCTTGTTAATCTTATATGAGGGTCTTGGTCTAAACCAACGGGAACCAAAACAGGTATAGGTTTTTTATTTAAATTTTCATCAAACTCAGGTTGTAATATATCAGCAACTTGAACAATTGGAGCAAAAATATGCCCTATATTTGTCTCTCCTCCAAAACCATATATTGCCTTTATTTCACTCCAATTTGTTTTTTTTGATAATATAAATGATAAATCTTTAACTTTCCAATATTTTGATTGTAAATAGATAAATGTCTTATCTATATCCAATCCAAGAGCAATGTAATTTATTATATACTCTTCAATTGCTATTTTCTTAGATTTTTCAAAAGAGATATCTCTTGCCCAAAATGCCTCTAAGTCAGCAATAGGTATAAAAATTTTATCCGTATAGTTTTGGTAAAATTTTAACATATCTACAACCATTTTATGGCCAAAATGCATTTTTCCAGATGGCATCATTCCAGTAACAACTGCAAATTCTTTTTTATTCCTTATGCATTCTAAAATCCTATCAAAATCCCTATGTCATAATATAATCCCTCTTCTAAAAAAATGATGCTCTAAATCAACATTTTTTAATTCCTTAATCCCAAATTTTTCCATAGTTTCTTTATAATTTATATCCTCTACTTTCCATGGGGTTATCATACTAATCACTAAAAAATTTTATATATAGGGCTTATTGTAAATAATTTAAATGATATTATATTAAATTTTCTTAAAGGTGAGAAGTATGGAGTTATTTAAAGATATAAAAAATCTTGGAAAACTTGTAAGGTTAGAGAGAATATTTAATAAAGAAAGTGAAAAAACTGTTATAGTTCCTATGGACCATGGTGTTTCTAATGGTCCAATTCCTGGATTGGTTGATATGAAAAAAACAATAAATAATGTTGCTGAAGGAGGAGCTAATGCTGTCCTTTTACATAAAGGTATTGTTAGACATGGTCATAGAGGATATGGTAAAGATATAGGATTAATTATTCATCTTTCAGCAGGAACATCAATATCTCCAAATCCTTTAAAAAAGGTAATTGTCACCACTGTAGAAGAAGCTATAAGGATGGGTGCAGATGCTGTTTCAGTTCATATAAATGTTGGTTCTGATGAGGATTGGGAAGCATATAAAGATTTAGGAATTATTGCAGAGACATGTGAATACTGGGGAATGCCGTTAATTGCTATGATGTACCCAAGAGGAAAGCATATTAAAGATGAAAGAGACCCTGAATTAGTTGCTCATGTTGCAAGATTAGGAGCAGAGTTAGGAGCAGATATAATTAAAACAAGTTATACAGGAGATATTGATACATTTAGAGAAGTTGTAAAAGGATGTCCTGCTCCTATAGTTATAGCAGGAGGTCCAAAAACCAAAACAGATGAAGAATTCTTACAAATGATTAAAGATGCTATGGAAGCAGGAGCTGCAGGTGTAGCAGTTGGAAGAAATATCTTCCAACATAAGGATGTTGTTGGAATAACAAGAGCAGTATGTAAAATAGTTCATGAAAATGCTTCTGTTGAAGAGGCATTAAAAGAAATTAAAAAATAATTATTTTTTTATTATTTTAATTTCATAATACTATATTATAATACTACTAAAAAATTATAATAGTATATTAATATATTTTTATGAATTCTTTTGAGGATATTATGAGAATAAAAGAGTGTATAAATAACTTAGATAGTTGTTTAGAGTTAAGAAGAGAAATATTAGAAAAGAAAGTTAATGAAAGTCTGATATTAGAGTTATACGATGAGATTGATAACCTTTCTCTTGATGAATTAATAAAACTTGGAAATAATTTTAGGAAGTTCCCTCTTGGTTGTGATTTAATTGAGATTGCAGTTGGACCCTGTTCATCTCTTTTATCTAAAAATGAGTTATTAGAGAATTGTATATTATCTGATTTTATGGGTCTTCCAATACATATTTGTGGTTATGCTATTGCAGATATAGCTGAAAAAGAAAATCTTAAACCAATTGAGCTCTTTAAGGAGATATACAACTCTGTAAATGTTCCAATTGATATAGACCACTTTGGAATGTATGGACCTATGAGATTTCCAAAGGAAATAACTCACTGTTATGGAGAGTGCTATTATAGAGGAATGGCAAAATCTTGCCCTCTTGGAAGGATATACAAAAGATTAATTGATAAAGAAAAAGAACATAAAGATGAGTTTTTAGATTGGATAAAATTGTCTTCTTCTGTGTGTGTAAATGTTGTTGAGGAACAAGTTGAAGGTCATGCTCCTCCAATAGAAGAGATGAAGATAGTGGCAGAAACTGCCAAAAAATTTGGAAAAGTTGTTGAAGGAATTTTTCATATTGGTGATGGAAGAGATGATTTAATTGATGGTTTATTGGCATGTATAGATTTAGATGTTGATGTTTTTGTTATTGAAGGAGCTCCATTTAATAGAGCTAAAGATAGATTAAAAACATATGCTAAAGCTGTTGTATTATCAAGACTTTTATGTAAGGGAGGTGTTGTAGGGACAAATGGAGCATATGAAAATGAGTTAAGAGTTGGTTTAAGAGCTGGGTTGAATGTTATCCTAACTGGATTCCCACAAAATCATCATGGATATATGTGTGGATATAATATAAAAGAAGCAAAAAGAGGTAATTTTGGATTAAGAAGAGTTATAAAGATAGTTAGAGAAGAATTAAAACATTTAAATGTTAATTTAATAGATAAAGATATAATTAAGGGAATTGCATATGGATGTAATTTTTTAGGAGATAAAATATATCCTTATAGAGTTGGTAACTTTTATTTAGGAGATGCTCATTGGAGGACTATAAAAAATAGTAAGTTAATTAAACAATTTAAACCTTCCAAAATTTTAGATGATATTAATGAGGACATAGTTGGTTTATTGGGAGGAAGATATATATCTTGGGCAATATCTGAAAAGGTTGAAGAAGTATATATATCTGATAAAGATAAATGGGTAGAAAAAGCAACAATAAAAATTTTAAATTCTTTGGGAATTAATGCATATCCTTGTGGAAGAGATGATAAAAAGGCTATTGAAAATAGTAAAAAAACATATATAACTTCCTTCTTACCAGAGGTTAATATTAAACTATTAAAGAAATATAAAAATGTTGAGACACTTTTATGAGGGACAAAATGATAAGTGATAGAGTTAAAAAAGGTATTGAAAGAGCACCACATAGAAGTTTATTAAAAGCTTGTGGATATACAGATGAAGAGATAGAAAGGCCATTTATAGGAGTTGTTAATAGCTTTACTGAAGTTGTTCCAGGACATATACACTTAAGAGAGGTTGCTGAAGCAGTTAAAAAGGGAATATATGCAAATGGAGGAACAGCTTTTGAATTCAATACAATGGCTATATGTGATGGAATAGCAATGGGTCATGAGGGGATGAGATATTCATTACCTTCAAGAGAGATTATTGCTGATACTGTAGAAAGTATGGCAAAAGCCCATGGATTTGATGGATTAGTTTTAATTCCAAGTTGTGATAAAATAGTTCCTGGAATGATAATGGGAGCTATAAGGACAGGCCTCCCTTTTATAGTTGTAACTGGAGGACCAATGTTTCCAGGAGAATATAGAGGAAAAAGATATGATTTAATTAGTGTATTTGAAGGAGTTGGGCAATATTCTGCTGGAAAAATATCTGAGAAAGAGCTCAAAGATATAGAAAATATTGCCTGTCCAGGAGCAGGAAGTTGTGCAGGATTATTTACTGCCAATACAATGGCCTGTATAACTGAAGCATTAGGATTGTCTCTTCCTTACTGTGCAACATCTCATGCAAATACTGCTGAAAAAATAAGAATTGCTAAAAAAAGTGGAATGAGAATTGTTGATTTAGTAAAGAATAATATAACTCCAGATAAGATTTTAACTAAGGAAGCATTTGAAAATGCTATATTAGTTGATTTAGCTTTAGGAGGTTCAACAAACACAACTCTTCATATTCCTGCTATAGCCCATGAAGTTAAACCAAAGTTTATAACATCGGATGATTTTGATAGATTATCTGATGAAGTTCCTCATATTGCTTCTTTAAGACCAGGAGGAGAGAATTTTATAATTGACTTACATAGAGCTGGAGGAATTCCTGCAGTATTGAAAGTTTTAGAAGAAAAAATTAGAAAAAACTGTTTAACAGTTAGTGGTAAGACAGTTGGGGAGATTATTAAAGAAGTGGATTATATTGATTATAATATAATTAGGCCAGTTAATAATCCAGTTCATAAAACAGCTGGAATTAGAATACTAAGAGGAAATTTAGCCCCTGATGGAGCAGTAGTAAAAATTTCTGCTGTTAGTGAAGAGATGTATAGATTTGAAGGAACTGCTAAGGTTTATGATTGTGAATAGGATGCTGTTAAAGCCATATTAAATGGAGAGATTGAAAAGGGAGATGTTGTAGTTATTAGATATGAAGGTCCTGCTGGAGGGCCAGGAATGAGAGAAATGTTAGCTCCAACATCAGCAATATGTGGGATGGGTTTAGATAAGGATGTTGCTTTAATAACAGATGGTAGATTTTCAGGAGGTAGCAGGGGGCCATGTATTGGGCATATATCCCCAGAGGCAATGGCTGGAGGTCCTATAGCAGTTGTTAAAGATGGAGATATTATAAAGATTGATATGATTAATAAAACATTAGATTTATTAATAAGTGAAGAAGAGTTAAAAGATAGATTAAGTAAATGGAAAAAACCAGAACCAAAAGTTAAAAAAGGATATCTTGCCAGATATGCTAAACTGGTAAGTTCTGCATCTGAGGGGGCAATCTTAAAATAAAATTTTGGAGGGAAATGATTTGATAGAGGAGATTAAAAAAAACACTGCTGAAATAATAACTGAGGAGGAACTTAAAGAAATATTAAATAAAAAAGAAAAAAAGGCATATATTGGATTTGAGCCAAGTGGAAAGATACATTTAGGGCATTATTTACAAATAAAAAAAATGATGGATTTAGAAAAGGCAGGTTTTGATATTATAATACTATTAGCAGATTTACATGCCTATCTTAATCAAAAAGGAACCTTAGAAGAAATTCAGGAAATTGGAGAGTACAACAAAAAAGTTTTTAATGCAATGGGTTTAAAGGCAAATTATATCTATGGTAGTGAATTTCAATTGGATAAAGATTATACATTAAATGTTTATAAATTAGCCCTAAAAACTACCTTAAAAAGAGCAAGGAGAAGTATGGAGTTAATAGCAAGAGAAGATGAAAATCCAAAAGTTGCTGAAGTCATATATCCAATTATGCAGGTAAATGATATATATTATTTAGATGTAGATGTAGCTGTTGGTGGTTTAGAGCAAAGAAAGATTCACATGCTTGCGAGGGAGTTATTACCTAAAAAAGTTGTTTATATTCATAATCCAGTATTGACAGGTTTGGATGGAAAAGGTAAGATGAGTTCATCTAAAGGGAATTATATAGCAGTTGATGACTCTCCAGAAGTAATTAGAGAAAAAATTAAAAAAGCATACTGTCCTATTGGAGTAGTTGAAGGAAATCCAATATTGGAAATATCTAAATATTTCTTAAAATATCCATTAACAATAAAAAGACCTGAAAAGTTTGGAGGAGATATAGAAGTAAAGAGTTATGATGAACTTGAAACATTATTTAAGGAGAAAAAACTTCATCCAATGGATTTAAAAAATACTGTTGCTGAAGAACTGATAAAAATATTAGAACCAATTAGGGAGAGATTATGAGAGTTGTTATAGTTGGGTCAGGAGCTGCAGGTTTAACAACGGCATCGACAATAAGAAAGTATAATAAGGATATTGAGATTATTGTCCTAACGAGGGAGAAGTATATAGCTTATTCTCCATGTGCAATTCCTTATGTAATTGAAGGAAAAATTAAGGATTTTGATGATATTATTATGCACTCTCCAGAGGACTACAAAAGAAAGAGAAATATTGATATTATTATAGAGAGTGAAGTTATTGATATTGACTCTAATAAAAATAAGGTTAAATATATTAAAGATGGAAAAGAGGAAGAAATAGAATATGATTATTTAGTATTGGCAACAGGTTCAACTCCATTTATTCCTCCAATAGAGGGAGTAAATTTAGAGGGTGTTTTTACTGTTAAAACAGTTGAAGATGGTAAAAAGATTTTAGAGTATTCAGAAAATAGTAAAAGTGTTGCTATAATTGGGGCTGGAGCTATTGGTTTAGAAATGGCCTATGCTTTAAAAGAGAGAGGATTAGATGTTTTAGTTGTAGAAATGGCTCCTCAAGTTTTACCAAGATTTTTAGACCCTGATATGGCTGAGATTGTTCAGAAATATTTAGAAGATAAAGGAATTAAATTTATTCTCTCAAAACCTTTAGAGAAAATTTTAGGAGATAAAAAAGTAAAGGGTATATGTGTTGATAAAAAAGTTTATGATGTTGATATGGTTATTCTTTCTACTGGAGTAAGGCCAAATATAGAGTTGGCTAAAAAAGCTGGTTGTAATATAGGAAAGTTTGGAATAAAAGTTAATGATAAAATGCAAACATCAGTATCTAATATTTATGCTGTTGGAGATTGTGTTGAAGTGATTGATTTTATAACCAAAGAAAAAACATTATCTCCTTTTGGTTCTACTGCTGTTAGACAGGGAAAAGTTGCAGGAAAAAATATTGTTGGCATTCCTTGTAAGTTCCCTCCAGTTCTTAACTCAGCTATTAGTAAAATTGGAGATTTAGAAGTGGGAGGAACTGGATTAACTGCATTTTCAGCAAATTTAAAAAGAATTCCTGTTGTTGTTGGAAAAATTAAAGCATTAAGTAGAGCAAGATACTACCCTGGTGGTAAGGATTTAATTGTTAAATTGATATTTGGAGAAAATAAAAAGATTTTAGGGGCACAGATAGTTGGATATGAAAGAGTTGCTGAAAGAATAGATGCTTTAACTTTATCCATATTTAATAGATTAACAGCTGATGACTTAGCCATGGGAGAGTTTTGTTATGCTCCTCCTGTTAAGATGGTAAATGAACCAATATCTTTGGCTGCTGAAGATGCTTTAAATAAGTTCAATAAATAATATATACTATTTAATTTTAATAATGATAGTAATCCTATTTGCATAGGCCCAAATTAAAAAAATTTTGGAATGTTAAAATCAAATTTTTAAATATATTGGTGAAAGAATGGAAAAAATAATGATTTTTGGTTCAGGTCCTATAGTAATTGGTCAAGCTGCAGAATTTGATTTTTCTGGTTCTCAAGCATGTAAAGCTTTGAAGGAAGAAGGATATTATACTATTTTAGTAAATTCAAACCCTGCAACAATACAGACAGATATAGATATGGCAGATAAAGTATATTTAGAGCCACTACATCCTGATATTGTTGAGAAAATTATTGAAAAAGAAAGACCAGATGCAATTCTTCCAACAATGGGAGGACAGACGGGATTAAATTTAGCTTTGGAATTATATAGAAGAGGAGTTTTAGATAAATATGGAATAAAGCTTTTAGGTTCAAATATAAACACAATTGAAATTGCAGAGGATAGAGAACTCTTTAGAAAGGCAATGAATGAGATAAATGAACCAATAACAAAATCTAAAGCAGTAAATTCTGTTGAGGAGGCAATTGAATTTGTCAATGAAATAGGTTATCCTGTAATTGTTAGACCAGCATATACTTTAGGAGGTACTGGAGGAGGAGTTGCACATAATGAGGAGGAACTTAAGGAGATAGTAGAAAGAGGATTAAAACTTTCTATTATTAATCAGGTTTTAATTGATGAAAGTGTCTTAGGTTGGAAAGAGTTTGAACTTGAAGTTATGAGAGACAAAAATGACACCTGTATTATTGTTTGTGGTATGGAGAACATAGACCCCATGGGAATACATACTGGAGAAAGTATTGTTACAGCTCCTATACAAACACTTTCTGATGAAATGTATCAAAAATTAAGAAATTCTGCAATAAAAGTTATTAGACACCTAAAAATTGAAGGAGGATGTAATATACAATTTGCAGTAAATAAAGACCATACAGAATATAGAGTTATAGAGGTAAATCCAAGGGTATCAAGAAGTTCTGCCCTAGCAAGTAAGGCAACAGGCTATCCAATAGCAAGAATAGCAGCTAAAATAGCAGTTGGTAGAAGGTTAAATGAAATATTAAATGATGTTACTAAAAAAACCCCTGCAAGTTTTGAGCCAACTATTGACTATGTTGTTGTAAAGATTCCAAGATGGCCATTTGATAAATTTAAAGAAGTTGATAAAAGATTAACCACTTTTATGAAATCTACGGGAGAAGTTATGGCTATAGGTAGAAGTTTTGAAGAAGCTTTACAAAAGGCAATTAGAAGTTTGGATATTGGAAGATTTGGTTTAATAGGAGATGGAAAAGATAAGGATTATTCTGATGAAGAGATAGAAAACATACTAAAAAATCCAACTGATGAGAGAATATTTGTTATAGCTAAAGCATTAGAAAAAGG
Source organism: archaeon (assembly GCA_024278985.1). GTDB lineage: Archaea > AGJL01 > Methanococci > Methanococcales > Methanocaldococcaceae > Methanocaldococcus. The sequence goes on along the minus strand of JAJRSC010000012.1, from coordinate 2,749 downwards.
CTGGAGTGTTGAGAAAATAGTGGAATTAACTGATATTGATGAGTTCTTTATAAGAAAGATTAAAAATATTGTTGATATGAAAAAAGAATTAGAGAGATTAAAAAATGAAATTAAGGAATTTGTAGAATAGTATTAAGTAGATTAAAATATTATATTATAATTTTATTCAAATATTTAAGGTGATTATATGGATATTGAAAAATTAAAGGAAATATTACTAAAAGCTAAAAAATTAGGATTTTCAGACAAACAACTTGCTAATTTATTAGATATGGATGAGTCAAAAGTTAGAGAATTAAGAAAAAAATTAGGTATTGAAGTAATATATAAAATGGTAGATACTTGTGCAGCAGAATTTGAAGCAGAAACTCCTTATTATTACTCAACATATGAGACCCTATTTTACTATGATGAGCAAAATGAATCCCATCCTTCAAATAGAAAAAAAGCCATAATACTTGGTTCAGGACCAATAAGAATAGGGCAAGGTATAGAGTTTGATTATTCATCTGTTCATGCAGTACTTGCATTAAAAGAGTTAGGTATTGAGGCAATTATTATAAATAACAATCCTGAAACAGTTTCAACAGATTATGATACCTCAGACAAATTATATTTTGAACCATTAACATTGGAAGATGTTTTAAATGTTGTTGAATTGGAAAGTAAAAAAGGAGAAGTTTTAGGAGTTATTGTTCAGTTTGGAGGGCAAACATCAATAAATTTAGCATTAAAATTAAAAAAGGTAGGAGTAAAAATTTTAGGAACAAGTCCTGAAGATATAAATAGAGCAGAAGATAGAGAAGAGTTTTCTAAACTTTTGAAGGAATTAGATATTCCTCAACCAGAAGGTGGAACTGCTTTCACAGAGGAGGAGGCAATTAAAATAGCCAAAAAAATAGGATATCCTGTTTTAGTTAGACCTTCCTATGTTTTAGGAGGAAGAGCTATGCAGATAGTTTATTCTGAAGATGAATTAAGAGAGTATATAAAAGAGGCTACACAAGTCTCTAAGGAACATCCAATTTTAATAGATAAATTTTTAGAGGATGCTATTGAGTTAGATGTTGATGCAGTTTCAGATGGGGAGAATGTTCTTATTGGGGCAATAATGGAGCATATTGAAGAGGCAGGAGTACATAGTGGAGACTCAGCAACTGTTATACCTCCTCAAACTTTGAACAGGGAAATTATAGATAAAGTTATTGACTACACAGCAAAGTTGGCAAGGGCTTTAAAAACTGTAGGACTTTTAAATGTTCAGTATGCAGTAAAAGATGGAAAAGTTTATGTTTTGGAGGCAAATCCAAGAGCATCAAGAACTGTCCCATATGTTAGTAAATCAGTTGGTATTCCTTTGGCTAAGATAGCTACAAAGGTTATAGTTGGTAAAAAGTTAGATGAGTTATTAAAGGATTATAAGAATGTTGAAGAAGTTAAAGAAAAGGTTTGGATAGTTAAGCCAAAATATATATCAATAAAAGAATCTGTCTTTCCATTCTTAAAATTACCAGGAGTAGACCCTGTTTTAGGACCTGAGATGAAATCAACAGGAGAGGCAATAGGAATAGATGATGACTTTGGTAAGGCATATTATAAGGCTCAACTTTCTGCAAATATGGAACTACCTAAGGAGGGAAATGTGTTTATAAGTGTTAGAGATAAAGATAAATTAAAGATTGTTGATATAGCTAAAAAGTTGCATGAATTTGGATTTAATATTTATGCAACTGAAGGTACTGCAAAAGTTCTAAGAGAACATAATATTCCTGTAAGAACAGTTAAGAAAATCTCTGAAAGTTCAACAGATAATATACTAAATTTAATAAAAGAAGGGAAAATTCATTTAATAATAAATACCTCCTCTGGTAAAAAAGCAAAATCTGAAGGATACTATATTAGAAGAGCAGCAGTTGATTATGGAATTCCATATATAACAACTGTCTCAGGTGCAAAAGCTGCAGTAAAAGCTATAGAGGCAATTAGAAGAGGAAATATAAATGTTTATTCTTTAGATGAATTAATCTAAAAATTCTTTTTTATTTTAAGTGTTTTCATACCGCAACGGTCTGATTTTAACAATACAATGTGAGACACAATATTTAATCAATTGTCCAGTGTTTCCATACCGCAACGGTCTGATTTTAACTTGAAAAGATAGTTTATAGAGCATACCAAGAATTCTGTTTCCATACCGCAACGGTCTGATTTTAACATTTGATTGAAAAATTTGAATTTTTTGATTTTTGGTTTCCATACCGCAACGGTCTGATTTTAACTATCTAATTGATTATGGGGCTTCAAATAGTATAATGAGTTTCCATACCGCAACGGTCTGATTTTAACTATTTTATATTCCCCAGTATTTTTAATTATTATATCGTTTCCATACCGCAACGGTCTGATTTTAACGGAGCACATGAAATTATATGCTTTATTGCATACAAGAGTTTCCATACCGCAACGGTCTGATTTTAACGATTAGTGAATATGATGAAAATGGTAATTTAATTAAGTTTCCATACCGCAACGGTCTGATTTTAACGAGATGGTGGAAGGTAAAATAGAAATTATTTATAAAAGAAATGAAGGTTTCCATACCGCAACGGTCTGATTTTAACTGCACAGTTGTGACACAACCATACACCCCAGCAATCCCGTTTCCATACCGCAACGGTCTGATTTTAACAAGGGGCAATTTTACGTATTTAGTATAATATCTCTTCTAATATATAACCTTTTCTATTAT
>JAJRSC010000011.1 GCA_024278985.1 archaeon | reverse complement strand
GCCGCTGAAAATATCCAAGTAGCATTAAGAGATGTACAAGATGTTGCATCTATCTCCGAAGAGTTTGCAGCAACCGCTGAAGAACTAACCGCCTCTACTGAAGAACTAAATGCTATAATCGAAGAAATTTCTAAAGCTACAAAAGAAGTTGTGAAAGAAATTGAAACTCTTTCAAAACAAGCAAATACATTTAAAGTTTAATTATTAATAGTCTCTAATCCATTTGCATACAAACATAATATGGTCTTTTTCATAAGGTTCTATATCAATCTCTTCCAAAACTTTAAAACCACTATTCTCTAAAATATTTTTTTGCTCTTTAAAAATTTCTTTTGGGTCTTTAGTAACATCTATACTTCTGGCTTTTATGGCAATCATTGCATATCCATCTTTTTTTAAAAACCACTTAGCATTTTTAATTAAAATCTCTGCCTGATTAGGTTGAGCAACATCCTCATAAATAACATCAACCATTTCAATATCACTATATTCTTGTGGTTTGTTGGCATCTCCTAATATTGGAATTATATTTTTTCTACCTTCACAGGCATCTAACATCTCTCTCATAATTCTTGGAGAGTATTCAACTGCATAAACAATTCCTTTATCTGCTATATCTGCAACATGAGATGGTGTAGTTCCAGCAGATGCTCCTAAATATAAAATTTTGGAATTTCTTTTTATAGGTAAAGTTTTTAGACCTTTCAATATAGCAGCTGCTAATTTACTTTTATAAGGATTCCAAACTCTATACTCTTCATTATCTAATTTTATGATTTTTTCATCATAAACTTTCTTTCCTTTAACTGTTGATTTTGTGGCTAATTTATCATCAACAATATAAACATTTTCAAAAATCTCCTTTATCATTTTAACCACTCCAGTTCCATAGTCCTATTCTATTTTCTTTAGCATATCTTTCAATTCTTAAAAATTCATTTTTTAATGAAAAATCAGAAATATACACTCTTGCATATCCATATCTTAGAAGTTCTTCATTAAAATTTATTAACTTACCAGATTTGTTAATATAGATATATGCTAAATATCTTCCATATCTATCTTTTTCTATTTTTTTATCAAAAACTATAATAACTTTTTTATGTAAAAGCTCTTTTTCAGCAAAATCTTTTGCCTTTAAACCCCATAACTTTAAGTATGTTATGTTAGTTATAGGTGTTCCATTGATTAAATAGTATTCATAGGGATTATTCTTTTTATGTATTTCTGGAGTATCAACCCCTAATAATCTTATTTTCCAAAGATTCCCATCTACTTTAACATAAACAGTATCTCCATCAACTACTTTAACAACATAACCATAATAATGTGGATTATTTAAAATAATATTGTTAGTATTGTTATCATTATAATTTAAACATCCTCCAATTAATAAAAAAATTGTAATAACTAATATCAATATTCTCATACTTATCTCTAACCTCCGATACTTAAATTTATATAACTGACCGTGTGATTACGATAGTCCCTTCTTTATTAATTCTTTACTGCACTTTTTAACTACTTTATAAAATGATATTCCATTTTTGTATCTTAAATATTCGATACAATTAAATAACATCCCTGCTAATCTAACAAATCCGATATTGCTCTTTTCTGATGATAAATAATTTCCTTCAACGTTCAAAATTGATTTATCCCGTTTATGCTTTTCCTCTATCTTATATCTTTTTAGATATTCGTTTATAATATTCTCAGCTTTCTTTTTATAATTTGTCGAGATTATTAAACAACTTTTCTATTTTAACTCTTTTACCGAAAAGTTCAATTATAAGGTTTTTTCTAATTTTCCCAATATAATCGGTTTTTAATTCTTTACATCTCTTTAAAACTTTCTTGTTACAAAACCGTCTCCAACCTTTTAATATTATTTGAAATTAATTCTATAATTCCTATAAATATATCTGTGGATTTTTTATTTAGCGGTTTTATTGTTGTATAAATGGAATAAAGAGTTATTTGATGAACTTTATAAATATAATAAAATAGTTACATCAACAGCTAAAAAATATGGATTTAGGGCTTCAATAAAATTACCTTCTAAAACCTATATTAACTGTTCCAGATGATGAGAAATATAAAAAAATTAATTAAAAATGAAATTATAAAATTGTATTAGATAACCATTTTAAATAATCATTATTAACATCTACCTTAAACCACATAATAAAAGGAACTGAATAAGGATGATGTTCTTCTATAAACTTAATAACTTCATCTTTCTTCTCTTCTAATGTCTTATAAATAACTCCAACTTCAAAATCTTCTTCAATTTTTTCCTCCCAGATATATATAGATTTTTGATTTTTTATATTTGCACATCCAACAAGTTTTTTTTCAATTAATTTTTTAGTTATCTCAACAGCAACTTTTTCATTTGGATATGTTGTATATACAATAATCATATTATCCCTTAAAATTCTCTTTCTGTTGAAAACTTTTCAGGAGTTCCAAAAATTCTGTTAATTAATATTTCAGGTGAAAACTCAATTAAATCCTCATATCTTTGTCCAACACCTAAGTAAAGAATTGGCTTACCTATTGCATAGCCTATAGATAATGCTGCCCCTCCCTTTGCATCAGCATCTACTTTTGTGAGAATAACCCCATCAATTCCAACAGCCTCATCAAACTCTTTTGCCTGATAAACAGCATCATTTCCTGTTAGGGCATCTCCAACAAATATAACTAAATCTGGTTTAGTAACCCTAACAACTTTTTTAATTTCTTCCATTAAATTTATATTTGTTGCCTGCCTTCCTGCAGTATCTGCAAGAACTACATCAATATTTTTTGCCTTTGCATGTTCAATAGCATCATATATAACTGCTGCAGAATCTGAGCCAGGTTTATGTTTTATAACTCTAACACCAACTCTTTTGGCATGCTCTTCCAATTGTTCTATAGCCCCTGCTCTAAATGTATCTCCTGCAGCTAAAACAACTCTATAACCTTTATTTTTTAGTTTATATGCTAACTTGGCTATAGTTGTAGTTTTTCCAGTTCCATTTATTCCTACAAAAACAATAACTGTTGGTTTTCCAATCTCTTTATTTTTTCTGATTACCTCTTCTAAATCTATTTTTTCCTGAGAAAGTATATTTCTTATGGCATTCTTTATAGCATCTAAAACAATCTCTTCAACATCATCATCTGGTGATATCTTTTTACCAACCAATTCATTTTTTATTTCGTTTAATAGAGCTTCAACAACTTCAAGAGCAACATCAGCCTCTAAAAGTTCAATCTCCAATTCTTCTAAAATATCCTAAATATCCTCCTCTAATATAACAACTTCTTTTTTAATAACTTTTTTTATATTTCTTGTTATATAAAATCTATCAAAGAAACTGATATTTTTCTTTTCTTCTTTTTTATTATCTTTTTTAATATCATCATTATATGAAGTTATAACCTTACTTTTACTTATATTTTTATCCTTATCAACAACCCTTTTAGTTTCTATATTCTGCTTTTTTACTTCCTCAGCTTCACCTTTTTTATAAATTTTTTCAGTAATTTTTTTAGTAGCATTAAGTAGTTTTTCTTTTAATTTTCCGAACATACTTTCTCTCCCAATTCAAAACCTTTTTCAAGAGCCTTTAAATTTATATCAACAAATCTTTGTTTAACTCCATTTTTTACTGCTTCTCTTATAGCTTCTCTGGATACAACTTTAGTTATTTCAACCAATGCTCCAAGCATGACAACATTGGCAACTATTTTATTTCCTAGTTCATATGCTGTCTTAGTAGCTGGAACCTTGTATATTTTTATATCTTCTCTTGTAGGATGTCTTACCATCATATCTGGGTCATAAATTAAGATTTTACCACTTGGTAAATCATCTAAATAGGCATCTAATGCCTCCTGAGACATTGCTACAAATATATCCAATTTTCTAACTTTTGGATAGTCTCTTGGATTATCTGAAATAACTACTTCACACCTTGATTTTCCTCCCCTAGCCTCTGGACCTATGGATTGTGTCTGAAATGCATATTTATCTTCATAAACTGCTGCAGCAGTTCCTAAAAGTATTCCTGCTAACTGTATCCCCTGCCCACCAAAACCAGCTAACCTAATATCAACTCTCATAATTATCACCAACTAATAAATTATATATCTGATACTATATAAATAAGATTATAATTTCTTAATTATCTTTATAATATCATTTACTCCTTCAGTTGGTTCTTTTCCACCTTTATAAATATCTTCAACAACATTTTTAATTAGATTTTTATAATCATTAGATTTTTTCAAATATTGAATTAAAATAGGACAGTATCCTAAAGTTGGACCTTTTATAGGAAATAATTTATTAAAATTTATAAATAATTTATTTTCTTTTAAAACTACCTCCTTAGATAGGCATGAAGTAAATATAACTCCCTCAAAAGGGATATAATCTATTAAAAAACCACAAGGATATTTTTCTAAAATTTTATTTATATTTAAATTTATTTTTATACAATTATACTGTATTTTATCTTTATTTATCTCATTAATTATATTATTTCTAACCCTTTCAGGTGTTAAGGGATTAAAATCAAATAAAATAGCAGTAACCTTAGAAAAAATATTTTTAAGAGTTTTAAAAATAATTAAATCCTTCTGGCAAGTTATTGTAACATAAACCTTTTTATTGCTTTTTCTATTATCTAAAAAATAATTACAAATATCAACAATAACATCAAAATTTTTATATTTTTCTTTAATTAATTTACATCTTTTCTTAAAAAGTAATATGTCTGTATAGTCTTCAACTTTAACAACTTTAACATTTAGTCTCTCTCTTAATTTTCCAACAACTAAACCCTTTCCTATTATAGCTGATTTATCACTTCTTGTTTTTGTATATATAGTTAGGATACCATTTTTATAAGAAACATTTACAATATCTATATTAATTTTTTTAAATCCAAATTCTTCTCTTATTCTATATATCTCACTAATTATTTTTGACAGCGATAACTGTTTCTGCTCCTTTGACATAATCTCCTACATTAACCACAATTTTATAGTCTGGAGGAATAATTACTGCTGTTTGAGAGCCAAGTTTTATTTTTCCTATTTTTTCTCCTACTTTTACAGAATCTCCAACATTAACATAAAATACACATCTTTTTGCTACCACTCCAGCAATTTGTACAACTCCAATATACTCATTATTTTTAGTTTTTATTATCATTATATTTCTTTCATTAGTTTTTTCTACATTAGTAAAAAATGCTGGATAAAAATTACCATCAATATGATTTATATATACAACCTTTCCACTTACAGGGGCCCAATTAACATGAACATCAAATGGAGACATAAAAATACCAACAATATAAGCTCCATTAGGGAAATATTTAGTAAGATTTAATTTATATGTATTTCCATCTTTAAAAACTTCAATATCTTTACTAAATTTAATATATTTAACAGTTCCATCTGAGGGAGAAATAATAACATTACTTATATAAGGTGTCTCTCTTGGAGGATCTCTATAAAAAAAGGCTGTAAAAATTATTAACCCAATAATTGAAAAAGTAAAAAGTTTCTTCATAAAAAATCCCTCTATTATTAATTATTTTTATAATTTTTATTTCAATATCTAAAAGCAAATTAATAATATATTATAAACCAACATAAATATTAATTGTAATGACTAAAATTATAAGATCCCACAGACAACATATATATACTTTTCGTTTTGGTTTCTAAGTTAAAAGTTAATATATAAATAAGAAGTTTCATTAAATTAAGAGAAATATATAATCTATGAGGTGTGATAAATATGAAATACCAAGATACAATTGATTTATATAATGAAAAAGGAAAACTTGTAGAAGAAAATGTTCCATTAGAAGCTATAAGTCCATTATATAACCCAACAATACAAAAAATAGTAAAAGATGTTAAAAGAACTGTTGCTGTAAATTTAGCAGGTATTGAAAATGCATTAAGAACTGGACAAGTTGGAGGAAAAGGTTGTAAAATAATGGGTAGAGAATTAGACTTACCAATTGTTGAAAATGCTGAAACTATAGCTGAATATGTTGAAAGAGTTTTAAGAGTATCTGAAGATGATGACACAAATATAAGATTAATTAACGATGGAAAACAAATGGTTGTCCAAATGCCAACTAAAAGATTAGAAATAGCTGCTGAATATTCTGTTTCTATATTGGCAACTGCTCAGGCATTAAAAGAAGCTTTAATAAGAACCTTCAATATTGATATGTTTGATGCTCCAATGGTTCATGCTGCTATCTTAGGAGGATATCCTCATGAAGTTACAATGAAAGGAGCAAATATTGCAGGGTTATTAGGAAACCCATTAACCTTAGAATGTCCTGGATATGCTTTAAGAAATATTATGGTTAATCACTTTGTTGCTTGTACAAAAAAGAACACAATGAATGCTGTTGCATTTGCAGCTTTAATGGAACAAACTGCAATGTTTGAAATGGGAGATGCTATTGGTGCATTTGAAAGATTACATTTATTAGGATTAGCATATGAAGGTTTGAATGCTGATAATTTAGTTATTGATTTAGTTAAAGAAAATGGTAAAAATGGAACTGTAGGAACTGTTATTGCATCATTATTAGATAGAGCATTAGAAGATGGAGTTATAAAAGAAGATAAAACCTTAGAATCAGGATTTAAATTATATAGACCAGTTGATATTGCAAAATGGAATGCTTACGCAGCTGCTGGATTAGTTGCAGCTGTTATAGTTAATATTGGTGCAGCAAGAGCTGCTCAGGGAGTAGCTTCAACAATCTTATACTACAACGATATTTTAGAATACGAAACAGGTCTCCCGGGAGTTGATTTCGGTAGAGCTGAAGGTACAGCTGTTGGATTCTCATTCTTCAGTCACTCAATTTATGGAGGAGGAGGTCCTGGTATCTTTAACGGAAACCACATTGTTACAAGACACTCAAAAGGATTTGCTATTCCACCAGTTGCTGCTGCAATGTGTTTAGATGCTGGAACTCAAATGTTCTCACCAGAAAGAACTTCAGCATTAATTGGAGTAGTATTTAGTGCAATTGATGAGTTTAGAGAACCATTAAAATATGTAATTGAAGGAGCTCTTCAAGTTAAAGATAAAATTTAAATTGATGAAACTATGATTGAGGTTGAAATTTTCCCTCACAGATATCTTAAAGCTTCCACTACCGAAAAATTTTTAAATAGAATATATGACTTAAAAACTGTTGATAGAGTAGTTATTCATGGGCAATCTTTACCAAAAACTGTTCCTTTTGGTCCTGCAAGGGGCTTACCAGTTAATCATTCAGAAAGAAAAATTATTAATGTAAAAGGAGTACCTGTAGAACTGACTGTTATGGCCGGTAGATTTATATTAACATTAACAGATGATAGTGAAATTAACAAAATAGAGGAAATATGTAAGGAGTTGTTTCCTTTCGGTTATAACATAAAAGTAGGTAAGTTCCTAAAAGATAGACCTACAGTTACTGACTATTTAAAATATGGTGAAGATGGAGTATTCTTAATTAATGAAATGGACAGAAGATTAATTGGATTAGTTGATCCAAGAAGTAGATTAAAAACTAATGTTTCTGTAATTGAAAAAAATATAGATAAAGATGAATAAAATGCCTGTTGGTAGAAGAGAACAAATTATTGACTGTAGGGCCGTTATGGGATTGGCTGAAGGTGGGGGATTAGCTCAAAGAGGAACATTAGCCGAGGCCCTACAGAATGATGTTATTGTTGTTGCAATGTCTCCCGGAAGAAGACATATAACTAAACCAGTATGTGAAATAACTTATGGAATTAGAGAAGTAGGGATAAATACAAGTGTCCTCGTATTAAATGCAGGTTCAGGAATTCCAAGTGATGCCCCAAGGGGGGCAATGGGTTCTACATTTGGGTTAAAACCTGAAGAAGTTGAACAAATTAATAGACATAAATTATGTATAGTTCATTTCGGTAATGTAATAAGCCATATTGTTTATAAAGCCGGATTGTTTATGAAGTATGTTGAAATTCCTACAATAATCGTTTGTCAGGCACCTGTTGATTTCGAAGACCTTGCAAAGTATGGAATAAAGACACGTGAAGTTATGCCTGTTCATCCTAAATCTAAGGGAATTGTTGTTGATATTGTAACAGGTGTAATTAGAGGTGAATCTGTACCTCAATCAAAAATTGATGAAATTGTTAAAAAAATAAAAAAATATCTTAATTGAGGTGAGAATATGGCATATGAACCACAATTCTATCCTGGTAATACAAAAATAGCAGAAAATAGAAGAAAGCATATGAATCCTAATGTGGAATTAGAAAAATTAAGAGACATTCCTGATGATGATATTGTTAAAATAATGGGTCACAGACAACCAGGAGAAGATTATAAAACAGTTCATCCACCATTAGAAGAAATGGATTTACCAGAAGATTATGTTAGAGATTTAGTTGAACCAATCTTAGGGGCAAAAGAAGGACATAGAATAAGATATATTCAGTTTGCAGATTCAATGTATAACGCTCCTGCTCAGCCATATGATAGAGCAAGAACCTACATGTGGAGATTTAGAGGAGTAGATACTGGAACCTTATCTGGAAGACAAGTTATTGAAATGAGAGAAAGTGATTTAGAGGCTATCTCTAAAAACTTCTTAATTGATACTGCATTCTTTGACCCTGCAAGATGTGGTATTAGAGGAGCTACAGTTCATGGGCACTCTTTAAGATTAGATGAAAATGGTTTAATGTTTGATGCTTTACAAAGATATGTTTTTGATGAAAAGACAGAGCATGTTGTATATGTTAAAGATCAAGTTGGTAGACCATTAGATGAACCAGTAGATGTTGGAGAACCTTTACCAGAAAAGAAGTTAGTTGAAATAACAACAATATATAGAAAAGATAATATAGGATTAAGAGAAGACAAAGAATTATTAACAGTTATAAAAAGAATTCATAGAGCAAGAACCTTAGGAGGTTTCATACCTGAAGATGATATAATTGAAAAATACTTATAAACTCTAAAAAAATTTTTTGAGGTGATAATAATGGAAGCTGAAAAAAGATTATTTTTAAAGGCATTAAAAGAAAAATTTGAAGAAGACCCTAAAGAGAAATACACCAAGTTTTATGTCTTTGGTGGTTGGAGACAATCTGCAAGAAAAAGAGAATTCGTTGAAGCTGCTCAAAAACTAATTGAAAAAAGAGGAGGAATTCCATTCTACAACCCTGATATTGGAGTTCCATTAGGACAAAGAAAATTAATGCCTTATAAAGTTTCAAATACTGATGCTATTGTTGAAGGGGACGATTTACACTTTATGAACAACGCAGCTATCCAACAAATGTGGGATGATATAAGAAGAACCGTTATAGTTGGTATGGATACTGCACATGCCGTTCTTGAAAAAAGATTAGGAGTTGAAGTTACTCCAGAAACAATTAACGAATATATGGAAACTATAAACCACGCACTTCCAGGAGGAGCAGTTGTTCAAGAGCACATGGTTGAAGTTCATCCTGCATTAGTTTGGGATTCCTATGCTAAAATATTTACTGGAGATGATGAATTAGCAGATGAAATTGATAAAAGATTTTTAATAGATATAAATAAATTATTCCCTGAAGAACAAGCAGAACAAATTAAAAAAGCTATTGGTAAAAGAACATATCAAGTATCAAGAGTTCCAACATTAGCAGGTAGAGTTTGTGATGGAGGTACAATAGCAAGATGGAGTGCTATGCAAATTGGTATGTCCTTTATTACTGCATATAAATTATGTGCTGGAGAAGCTGCTATTGCCGACTTCTCCTATGTAGCTAAGCACGCAGATGTTATTCAAATGGCATCTTTCTTACCAGCAAGAAGAGCTAGAGGTCCAAATGAACCAGGAGGAATGTTCTTTGGAGTTTTAGCAGACGTTATACAAACTTCAAGAGTGTCAGATGACCCAGTTGAACAATCATTAGAGGTTGTTGGTGCGGGAGCAGCTTTATTTGACCAAGTTTGGTTAGGAAGTTACATGTCTGGAGGAGTTGGTTTTACACAGTATGCTACAGCATCATATACTGATGATATATTAGACGACTTCTCATACTATGGATACGACTATATAACCAAAAAATATGGTGGATGTAACAGTGTAAAACCAACAATGGAAGTTGTTGAAGATATTGCAACAGAAGTTACATTATATGCTTTAGAACAATATGACGAATATCCTGCATTGTTAGAAGACCACTTCGGAGGTTCTCAAAGAGCTGCAGTTACAGCAGCTGCGTCAGGAATTTCAGTAGCATTAGCTACTGGAAACTCAAATGCAGGAGTTAATGGATGGTACTTAAGTCAAATCTTACATAAAGAGTACCATAGTAGATTAGGATTTTACGGATATGACTTACAAGACCAATGTGGAGCCGCTAACTCATTATCATTCAGAAATGATGAAGGTTCCCCATTAGAATTAAGAGGTCCAAACTATCCAAACTATGCAATGAACGTTGGTCACCAAGGAGAATATGCTGGAATTACACAAGCAGCACACTCAGCAAGAGGAGATGCATTTGCTCTCAATCCATTAATTAAGGTTGCATTTGCAGATCCATCATTAGTATTTGACTTTAGATATCCAAGAAAAGAATTTGCAAGAGGAGCATTAAGAGAATTCGAACCAGCAGGAGAAAGAGATCCAATTATTCCTGCTCATTAATACATAAATAATTTTATATTTTTTTATTATGTATTGTTAAAGACATTAAAACTATTAAAATAATTTTGAGTAATATTAAAAAATTGTTTATAAAAAAGTTTTTATAAGTTAAAATCTTTAGAAAAGAAGAAATATTATTTAAAAAGGGGAGATAATGAATGAGTTAATAATAACACTTGGAGCTTTAGCATTAAGTGGAGCTTTAGCAACTATAGCAGGATGTGCAGAGGATTTAGAGTCAGATGTTGGTTCTCAGTCAAACCCTAACTCCCAGGTTCAATTAGCTCCTCAAATGGGAAATATTCATAGATACTATAACAAAGCTATATCTGGAGAGCCTGTTTCTTATGGGTTATATGTTGCAGTTGCTGGAGGAGTTGCATATTCTTTAATGAATTTTGGTGTTAATCCAATATTAAGCTTAATTATAGGTTCTGGAGTTGCTGCTTTTGTTCATGGTGCTTATGCTGTTAGTGCATATTTAGGTAGAATTGTTGGACAATCTAAAAACTTTGGTCAGCCAGTATATTTAGATATTATTATGAGTCATTTAGGGCCTATAGTAGGACATGGATTTATAGCAGTTTTTTGTATGGTTTTAATGGCATATCTTGCTAATACAATATTAGGAAATCCATTTCCATTACCATTAATTGCGTTAATATTTGGTATTACTGTTGGATCAATTGGTTCCTCTACTGGAGACGTTCATTATGGAGCTGAAAGAGAATATCAAAAATATCCATTTGGAGGAGGAGTTCCAGTTGCTAATCATGGAGATATCGATATAAAAGCGGAAATTGGTTTAAGAAATAGTTTAGATTCTTCTTATTTCTGTTCAAGATTAGGTGGAGTCTTAACAGGAATGTGTTTTGGATTAATTGTTTTCTTAGATGGTTGGAGAGGTCTTATAGGAAATATTATTGGAAAAGATACCTATACAAGTTCAATAATTGCAATTGTTGTTGGTTTATTAATAATAGCAATATTAACAATTGTAAATAGAAAAATTGAAGTCTTTGCAAGAGAAAAATATGGTCCATATCAATAAAAATTTTTTATAAGGTGAAATATTCATGTTTGACATAAATTTAATTATTTCACTGTTGGAAATAACAATTGCAGGAGCAATTATTAATGCAAGTGTTTATTTTATTCCAGTTGGAGGAGCACCTGCAGCTATGGCTACATCTACTGGAGTAGGTACTGGAACTACTCAGTTAGCAGCAGGAGCAGGATTTACTGGTTTATTGGCAGCTGCAATAATGGCTTCAAAAGTAGGTTTGACTCCTGAAGGAATTGCTTTAATTTTATTGTCTGGAGCAATTGGTTCCATGATTATGCTTGGAGTTACAATGTTGATTGGACAGTTAATCTATGTATTTGGGGTTGGAGTAGTTCCTGCTGCGGATAAATGTGAAATCGATCCAATTACAAAAGACCCACAAAAACCATATATTACTCCAGGAACTACTGGACATGGAATTCCAACAGTATGTTTTATAAGTGGTTTAATAGGAGCTACTTTGGGGGGAATTGGTGGAGGTTTAGCATATGTTGCATTGATTAGTTTAGGATTTTCTCCAGCGGTTGCTGGAACTATAGCTATTGGGTTTTTCTTTATTAATGCAGTATTAGCATCATACAACATAGGAGGTACTATTGAAGGATTTCATGATCCTAAATTTAAAAAGATGCCTAATGGAGTAATTGCTTCAACTATTGCATCATTTGTTTGTGGAATTATAATAATATTAATGGCATTATAGAGGTGAATTTTTATGTCTCATGGTGGAGGAGGTCATGCAGCAGAATTATTTCCTGAAGAACAAATTTTTGGAGTAGGTATTGGATTAGCATTAATAGGATGTTATTTATCTCATTTTTTAGAGCCATATGGTTTATCAATGTTAATAGGGGGATTATTAGTTTCAGCTGCTTGTGTAGCTGGGGCTAATACTGTGAGAAAAGTTGCATCATATGGTTTAGGGACAGGGGTTCCATCTATTGGTATGTTAAGTTTAGGAATGGGAACAATCTCAGCAATTGCTGGAGTTTTAATACCAAAATCTTTTGGATTAACAAGCTATACTCCATATATTGCTCCAATATTAACATTAATAATCTCAGCAATTGTTGGATTTATAGTTGGTAGATTAACAGTAAATCCTGTTGGTATGAAAATTCCTATTATGGTTAGAAGTATGACTTTCATATCAATTGCTGGAGCAATGGCATTATTAGGATTTTCAGCTGCTTATGCTGGAAGTTTAATGCCTAATATCTTTGTTAATAATGCATTAAACTCAGGAATTATGGCGGTTGCATTTATAGTCGCTGGAATAGCTATATTACACCCATTCAACGCATGTTTAGGTCCTGATGAAAGTCATAAAAGAACTTTAACCTTAGCAGTTGCATGTGGATTATTAAGTTGGTTTATATTTTCAGTTATAAAGTTAGATTTAATCTCTATAGTTATCTCCATAGTATTGTGGGCAATTGTTTATTTAAAGTATGTAAAAATGTCATTCAAAGATGCCTGCTGTGTATTACATACTCCTGAAATACCTAAAAAAGAGGAATAAGGGGGAAACATGGCTTATTATGTATTTATAGATGAAAAAATTCCATTAGTTTATAATGTTGAAACAGGAGTTATAACTAAAGGATTTGGAGATGTATTATTTGTAGATACTTCAGGAATTGAGAAGGAGTTAGATAAATTAGAGAAATTAGTAGAATCATATAAAAACTCCTTAGACCCAAGATATCCTCCATTAAATAGTTTTCCTAATAGAGATGGAGTATATAGTATTGCAGGATATTTTAAAGGAATATTCTTTGGTTTTTGGTTAGGATTAGGAATTATGGCATTATTGGCAATATTATTAGGTGTTAAATACCTATAAAATATAAATTAAATTTTTTAAGGTGATAAACTTATGGTTGAAAAAAAAGAACCTGCTCCAGGATGGCCTATAGTTTCTGGTGAATATGTTGTTGGTAACCCAGAGAGTTGTGTTGGAGTTGTAACTTTAGGGTCTCATGGTTTAGAACAGGCATGTGTAGAGGCAGGAGCAGCAATTGCTGGACCATGCCATACTGAAAATTTAGGAATTGAAAAAGTAGTTGCAAACTATATTTCAAATCCAAATATTAGATTTATGATATTATGTGGTTCAGAGGTTCAAGGGCATATAACAGGGCAATGTTTTAAAGCATTATGGGAAAATGGAATAGATGATTCAGGTCAAATAATTGGTGCAAAAGGAGCTATTCCCTTTTTAGAAAATTTAGATAAAGATGCTGTAGAAAGATTTAGAAGACAAATAGTTGAAGTTATTGATTTAATTGATTGTGAAGATATTAACAAAATAACTCAGGCAATTAAAGAATGTCTAAGTAAAGATCCAGGAGCAATTGATGAAGATCCATATATTGTTGATTTAGAAGGAGGAGGAAAAGGAGAAGAAGAGGAAGGAGCAGCAATAAAACCAATAACTCCAGAAGTGGCTATAGTAGAAAGTAGAATAAGACTAATTGGTACTGAAATGCAATATAATGGGTTATTGGCAAAGTGGCAAGCTGGTTATTATAATGGAAAGATTCAGGGAATAGCTGCTGGATTATTTATTATGCTTGTGTTATTAGGAATATTATTACTATAAATATAATAATGGGGATATAATATGGGAGTAGAGATTTCAAACAAGCCAAATATAAAGTCAATTCAAGAATATATGGAAGAATTAGAGTATAAAGTTGGATTAATGACAAGAAATAGAGGGTTAGAGGCAGGAGTTGAGTCTGCTGGAATTAGAGGAATATTATTAGGAGTAGTTTTTGCTGTAGTTATGGTAGCAATTCCATTAATTTTATATTATTTATTGAGGTGAATTTAAATGACTGATGAAAAGGTTCCTCAAGTAATAATGGACCCTAAAGATTTTGAAAAACTAAAAAAAAGGTTATATGAATTAGAAAAAAAAGTAGAAAACACTAATGCAGAGTTATTTCAGTTGGCAGGTAAAAAGGTAGGTAGAGATATAGGTATATTATATGGGTTAGTTATTGGTATAATTTTATCCTATATTTTACCAACATTGGTAAAAATAATTGAAATTTTATCTTTAAAAGTAACAGTAGTAAAACCTTAAAAAAATAAATAGAGGTGAGTTTATGTTTAAATTTGATAGAGAACAATTTGTATATGAAGTTGCAGGTAGAAAATGTGGAGGTCAGCCAGGAGAGTATCCAACAGCTTTATCAGGAACTATATTTTATGCCAGACATAAGATAGTTGAAGATGAGAGAAAAGGGATTTTTGATAAAGCTGCTGCTGAAGATTTAATTAATAAACAGGCAGAAATGGAAGATATTACTGGAAACCCTGCATGGGTTCAGGTATTTGGAGGAACTCCAGAAGCATTAACAAAATATATTGACTTTGTTGTTGAAGTATGGGATGGACCAATATTATTAGACTCTACATCAGGAGAAGCAAGAATGGCTGCAGCAAAAAGAGCAACAGAAGCAGGATATGCTGACCAATGTATTTATAACTCTATTAATGTTTCTATTGAAGAACAAGAGTTCCAAGTTTTAGTAGATAGTGATATATCTGCATCTATAGTTTTATGTTTTGACCCTATGGACCCAACTGTTGAAGGAAAAATAAATGTTCTCTTAACTGGTGGAAAATCTGGAAGTACTGGATTATTAGAATTAGCTGAAAAAGCTGGAATTGATAAGTTATTTATTGATACTGCAGTTACTCCATTAGGAAATGGAGCAGGTCCAGCAGTTAGAGCATCATTTGCTGTTAAGGCAATATTTGGTTATCCTGTTGGTAGTGGTATTCATAATATACCTTCAGCATGGGATTGGTTAAGAGAATTTAGAAAAAAATTAAGAGAAGAAGGTCATAGAGAATTATCAAAAGAATTAAAAGCTGTCTGTGATGTTGGTGCAACATTAGCACAAGTTTTAGCTGCAGGAGACTTTGTCTTGTATGGTCCAATAGATGATGCTCAAGTTGTTTTCCCAGCAGTTGCAATGATAGATGCTACAATAGCAGAAGCAGCAAAAGAGTTAGGAATTGAACCAGTAGATAATCATCCATTTAAGAAATTAGTATAAATATTTTTATTTTTTTATATTCTAATTAATTGTTTAATTAATTATATTATTTTTAGGATATTTATGAGAGTGGGAATAGTTGTTCATGGTCCTAAAATAGTGGATAGTGGATATGCTAAAAAGATTATAAATCTTGTTGGTAATAAGTACTCTTTTAAGGCAAAACTTGGAGGGACTATTGGAAGAGTGGCAGTAATTGATAATAATCTAACTGATATTATTGACATCTCTGAGAAACTTTTACCTTCTGAGGCATTAAAAAGATTAGAAAAGGAGTGTGATATTCTACTTTTATTAAATTATGGTAAAAGTAAGATAACAGGCCATACATTTGGTAAAATAGTAGTTGAGAAATCAAAAGTAAAAAAACCTATAATTCAAATAGAAAGGCCTGGAGAGAAAGATGGAAGCATTATAATATGGAATTACAATAAAAAAGCTGATGAATTAATTGATTATTTAAAAAAACATCTAAATTTAAATATAGAAAAATGTATAAGTGATGGGTTAAGTTTATGGGAAAAAAATGGAAAAGTATATAGAAAGATTCATGGAGTTGAAAAAGGAGAGCCAATAATTGTTAATGGAGTTGTTATAGGGAGAGCATTAGATAATGAAGTTATATTAATAGAGGATAAAGGAAAACTTAAAATAATAGGTGGAGAACTAAAAGAGGAAGGTTTAAATAGGCTGGGAAAAATAGATTTAAAGACTGCAGTTATAAAAACTGGAAAATTAAGAAGAGATGCTTTTATAGTTGAGAATTTTGCAAAAGAGGAATATGGAAAGGTTAAGATTATAAATCATGCTGGTGAAGATGCTTTAAAATATAAGGACTGTATGGCAGTTATAACTATAGGGGATGATACAACAGAAATAGTTGGGGATATATTATCAAGATTTGGGGTTAGAATTGTTGGAATTGTGGATGGAGATAAAGATGGATTATTAGAGTATAGTAATATTACAAGGGGTTCAGTAGTATATAAGATTTTAAATATAAGAGATGATGATGCTGGAAAGTTAATAAATTTAGATAAAGAGAAGTACTATTTTAATGAACTATTAAAAAAGATTGAAAACATTTTAAAAAACAAAAATGTCAAATTTAAAAAAATAGTTTTATAGAGACAAGAAGATTTATAATTAATAAACCAATTGCTACATAAAGAATATTTTTTAAGTAATTAATGTTATTTTTAATTTCTTTCTGATTTTTTGTTAATTCTTTAATTTTGTTAGATAGTTCATATAACCTTTTTTCATGTTGTTGAATTGTATTTTCAAGATATTCATTTTTTTCATAAATTTTATTAGATGATTCTTCAAAGTATTCTTTTACATCATTTATTTCATCTTTAATTTTCATTAATGACAAATAAGTATCTTCAAATGTTCTTTTCATATCATTTGAGATAGAAAGATACTCTTCAAGCTTTTTTTGTAATTTATTGATTTCTTCAATTGATTTATTTATTTTTTCATTTGTAATATTTAATCCATAATGTGTTTCAGCAACATAATTATTTATTTCAGATATAAGTTCATTAATTTTATCAATAAGCTCTTCAATAACTAAATCAATATTGTTCATATGATTTGATTTCTTATTAAGTTCTGAGAGAAGTTGTTCAAACCAATCGTTACTTTTTTTCATAATTCCACACACAATAGTTAAATAAGAGATGTTTATAATATAAATAAAAAATAAAATACTATAAAAATATTTTTAGTGGCAATGATGATAAGAGGGTTATCTGAATATAGATGATGAAACTTACCCGAACTGAGCCAGTAATTATTTTTTATTATCAATAATATTAATATTTATTCCTTCTTTTAATTTTTCTACTTCTTTCTCATCTAATATCTCCTCTTCAACTCCCTCTCCTATTATAGCACTATGACCTAATGGGTCAATTAATATTAAAGTTGCTTCTCCTTTTCCTTCTTTTAAATCTTTAATTTTTTGTTTTATTTCTTCTCCTTTCTTTTTTTGTTCTTCAGTTTCAGCCCATCTTATTAGGGTATCTAATACTTTATCTACTCTATCTAAAACCCCCTCTACATTACTAACAAAACCTTCAGCCAAGGGTCCAGGAGTTATTTCTACTCCTAACTCTGGAATATAGATAAAGGATGATGAACTTCTTACAACTCTCTTAAATAAGTCTTTTTCATTTTTTATTTTTAAAGTATATTTCTTAGGGTCTCTAACTTCTAAAGGGATTACATCACTCCTTTTAAATTTACACTTTTCACACATTATTGTTGTTTCCAAAACTGGTCCAAAATAAGGAATATCTATTTTATTATTAATAATAACTAATGAATTCTTTCCTCCACAGATAGGACAGTCTAATCTTTGCTCTTCCAAAGTAATCACCTTTTTTTATTATTAATAATATTAATTATTTATTTTGTAAATAATTTAAATTTTCCTCATCAATTTTAAATCTATGTGCCAATTCATCAGCAATTTTAGAAGTTTCTTCAAGTTTTTTAACAATATTTTTAAATTCTTGTATTGAGGCATTTAATTCCTCAGTTGAAGCTGTTAGTTCTTCAGCAGTTGCAGCAAACTCCTCAGAAATAGACGCGATATCTTGGACATTTCTTAATGATTCTTGAACTTTATCTGCGGATGTTTTTGCATTAATTTTTATTTTTTCAATAACTTCGTGGGTTTTATCTACTGCTTCCTTAATTTTTAAAAATGCATTATTAACCTCGTCTATTGCAACAACTCCCTTATCAACTTCATCCTTTCCTGTTAATCCAAGTTCTATAGTTTTTTCTATAGCTCTTCTAATCTCATCAACAGTTTTATTTATATCCTCTACAGACCTACCTATTTCCTCAGCCAAACCTTTAATTTCACTCGCGACTACTGCAAACCCTCTTCCTGCATCTCCTGCTCTTGCCGCTTCAATGGATGCGTTTAAAGCTAATAAACCAGTTTGTTCTGCAATATCCTTAATTAGTGCTGTTATTTCATTAATTTTTTGGCTTTCCCTTCCAAGTTCTTCCAACGCTTTACCCAACTCATCTATAACGTTAGCAATTCTTTGCATTGTTTCTATAGCATTTTCAATATTTTTAATACCTTCATTAGACCTTTCTTCTACAATCTGGATAGCATGAACTCCTTCTTCTGCTGATTGTAATGTTTCTTCAGATAGTTTTGCAGTATGTTCTAAATCTTGAGATAAATCTTGAAGTTTTGTAGATTGGTCTGTTGCAGCTGTAGCAACTTGCTGAGCAGCATCTGCAATTTGATCTGAAGCTTCTGCTATTTTTTCAATTTCCTCTTTTAATCTATTTATTTCTGAGTTTAGCTTTTTAATATTTTTTAACTGGTCATATATCATAAATGATAAAGCATTTAGTGCATCATTGAAATTTTTCTTAAATGTTTTAATTTTTTCAGAATCTTTTTCATTTATTTTTAATCTTGAGGTTATATTTCCACTGGAAATATTTTTCATTATATTATCAATTTCTGTTAGTAAATCTTTTAATTCTTTATTTTGAACTTTAATTTTTTTACATTCATTAACTATATTATATAGATTTTGGATGTTTTTATATATCTCTAAAAATATCCCCTTAAAAGAATAATCTTTTTCAAGATTTTCTTTTTTTAGTATATTACTTATTATTATAATTGGTTCTATAATCTCCTTTTTTATATAAACAAATGTACCAATACTAACAAGTATTATTAATATGATATATCCTCCACAAATAAGTAGTGGTAAGTGATATACATAGTATAAAAAAATAACAAATAAAATCGCTAATATTATATAGCTTATAAATGGGGTGATATATCTTATTACATATGCCCCTTTCATAACCCCTCACCAGATTTTTTAGTAATTAAATTTTATAATTCTTAATATTGGTATATACAAATATATTATATTATGAAATATTATTAAAAATTAATTTACTAATATATTACTATTATAAATATTATTAAAAAGTAACAAAATTATATAATTAACTATAACTATATCCATCTATATTATAGTTATACATTAAATATTTTATATTTATATTTTGCTATTTTCTAAATCCATGTTTAAAATTCTTATCATATAATTTAGAATAGCTATAATATTTAGGATTTAAAACATCCCCTACTATTATTAAGGCAGTTCTATTAATACCTTCCTTTTTAACTTTTTCAGATATATCATTTAATGTTCCCAATATTATTTTTTCATCTGGCCAAGATGCTTTATATACAACTGCTACAGGAGTATCTTTAGAGTACCCTCCTTCTAAAAGTTCATTAACAACTTTATCAATTAAAGAAACTCCTAAAAATATTGCCATTGTTGAGTTATGTTTAGCCAATTCTTTTAATTTTTCTTTTTCAGGAACTTTTGTTCTACCTTCTGGTCTTGTTATTATAACTGTTTGAGAAACATCTGGGAGAGTAAGTTCTATTTTTAAACTTGCAGCTGCTGCAAATAATGAACTTACCCCTGGAATGATTTCAACATCTATATTATGCTTAGCCAGTTCATCAATTTGTTCTTTTATGGCTCCATATATTGATGGGTCTCCAGTATGCAGTCGAACAACTTTTTTTCCTTCTTTAACACTCTTAACCATTATTTTAATTATTTCATCTAAATTCATCTTCGAACTATCATATATTTCTTTAGTTTTTGCATATTTTAAAAGTTCTTTATTTACTAAAGAGCCAGCATATACAATAACATCTGCCTCTTGAATTGCTTTTAATCCTTTTACTGTTATTAACTCAGGGTCTCCTGTACCTGCTCCAACAATGGTAATTTTCAATTTATCCCTCTAATATTTTATAATAAACTTTAGCCATATCTATTAAGTTATCAACCTTTACATACTCATTTGGTTGATGTGCAGTACCATCTCCAATTCCCCACACAGCAACATTATAGTTTTTTTCTCTTAAAAAAGCAGCAACAGTTCCTCCACCCATACCACACAATTTAGGCTCTTTTTTTAATACCTCTTTTATTGCTTTACTAAGTTCTTTAACTACTTCACTATCCTCTTTTGTAAAATTAGGATTTTCTTTTTTTAGGATTTCATAAGTTATATTATTATATTCTCCACTACCTTTTATTATACTACCAGTATAGTTTTTTATAATTTCATCAATACTTTTTAAGATATCTTCCATTTTATACTCTGGCAGAATTCTACAATCAAATACAAATTCAACATATCCAGGAATTGTGTTAGGATTTTCTACATTGTTCTTTAATATTGTAGGTTCAAATGTTGAATATTCAGGTAAGAAAATAGGATTTTCTATATTATATTTTGAATAAAGTTCTTTGTAGATATTTAAGAGTAGGGAAGAAGCTATAATATTTGCATTTAAACCACTATCTGGGGTAGAGCCATGACATTGTTTTCCATAAATTTTAAATTTTACCCATAAAATACCTTTTTCTCCAATTTCTATTAAGTTTCCTTCTGGAGAACTAAAGTCAGGAACTATAATTAAATCCTCTTTTTTAAATATCTCATCTTCAAAATTTAAAAGATATTTTAATCCATATTCACTACCATCTTCCTCATCAGAAACAAAAATTAAAGATAAATTATACTTAGGTTTAATATTACTGTTTAATAACATTTTTAATAATATTAGAGAGGAAACAATCCCCTTATGATTATCTTCACTTCCCCTTCCATAAATTTTATTATCCTCTATATATGGTTCATATGGATTAGTTTTCCAAAGTCTTATATCTCCTTCTGGAACTGTATCTAAATGAGAAATAATATGTAATGTTTTATCTCTTCCAAAATCTATTTTAAATACTATATTAGGCCTTTCAAAACCTTTTTTATCTATTGTGTTGTATTCCTTTAATTCATAATTTTTTATGTTTTTAGCATACTCTAACAACTTTTTTTTAACATATTCAGCCTTTTCTTTTTCTCCTTTCCCCCCAAATGACGGATTTACTGAATTTATTCTTATTAAATCACTTTCTAATTTTATGGCTTCCTCTATTAAGTTCATCATAATATCTCCTCTAACTCCAAAAGATTTTAGCATAAGCTATCAATGCAATTAAGTGCATTAAATATATTAACACTCCAATTAATAAAAACCTTCTTGCCTCTACTTTTCCATCAGATAACCTTAAAGTTATTAAATTTGCAAATGATGCAATTAAAGTTCCATTACCACCAGCATTTACACCATAAGCTATTGGTAGCCAATTTTTATATAAATTTGAGAGTAATACTGTTGCTGGTACATTGGAGATTATTTGAGAAAGTAGGGAAGAATAAATCATCAGCATAATATCATTACATTTTATTGAAAATATATCAATAATCCCCAACCTTTTAAGTCCTTCAATATCAATAAAAAGGAATATAAAAGTTAGTAAAAAAAGATAATCAATTTTTACTTCCTTATAAATCAAAATTAATAATATTAGTGGAAAAATATATACAAAGTTCAAAAATCCAAAAACACAAAATAAAACTAAAATAAAAAATAATATATATATAATCCACTCTTTCCTGAATTTAATATTAATATCTACCTTAACATCATACTTTTTAAATTCTAAAAATGGAAGTATAACCAAAATCCCTAAAATTTCAAATGGAAGCATATTAATTATAAAATTAACTATACCAATATTATAGAAATGAAACAAAAATAGATTTTGAGGATTACCTATTGGTGTTAAAGCACTGCCAATATTTGCAGATACTCCTTCAAAAATAATAAGCTTTTCTAAATCCTTTATAGGCATTTTTGTATATTTATGAATAATAAGAGTTAGAGGAATAATAACAAAGAGAGAAACATCATTGGTTATTAAAGATGATGAAAACAAAGTTAAAAATATGAGAGAAATAAAAATTCTATTTGTCCTCTTTAAGATTTTTAAAGATATATAATCTAAAAACTTTGAATCTTTCATAACATTTACAATAACCATTAAATAAAACAGGGAAAAAATTGTTTTCCATTCTACAATATAAAACATTTCCATTGGGTTTATAATTGTCAATAAAAATAAAATCCCAATACCAATAAATATTAAAAATATAAATGTATCAATTCTCATATATTCCCCAACTATAGGTGTCAATTATGAAATGCTCTAAATGTAATAAAAAACTTTGCTATGCTGGAAAAAACTGCAAAAAAGATATAACAGAAAAAATATTAAATGAATATAAAAAAGAAGAAAATTTAAAAATAGCAAAAATTTCTGCCTATATTGAAGCAAAATATTACATGAAAAAAACAAGACTGGAGGAGATTATAGAGTTTTGCAAACTTATGGATTATAAAAAAATAGGTATTGCTTTCTGTATAGGGTTAGAAAATGAAGCAAAAACATTAGATAAAATTTTATCACAACATTTTAATGTTTATTCTGTTTGTTGTAAGGTTTGTGGAATTGATAAAGATGTTTATGAGTTAAAAAAGATTAATAATGGTAAAGAAGCTATGTGCAATCCAATAGGACAGGCGGAAATTTTAAATGAAATTGGAACTGATTTAAATATTATTGTTGGGTTATGTATTGGACATGATATTTTATTTCAAAAGTATTCAAAAGCTCCAACAACTACATTTATTGTTAAAGATAGAGTTTTATCTCACAATACAGCTGGAGCAATTTATAGCAAGTATTATTTAAAAAAGTTTATTAAAGAATAAATAAATATGTTATTTTTTTATTTCTTTATAGATACTAATCAAATCACTTAAAATAGCGGATGATGTTTCTATAGGTCCCGCACCTCTTCCAACGACTACAACTTCTTTTGCTAAATCTGTCTCAAACATTGCAACATTTAAAGTTCCTTTAACATTTAATGGGCTATATTTTGGGATTAAAGTAGGTTCAACAATAAGTTTTTTTCTATTGACATTCCCTATAAGTTTTATAGTATATCCTCTTTTATTAGCCAATAATATTGCTTCTGGGGTTATTCTTCTGATTCCTTTTATTTTAACATCTTTTATTGTCTTATTTAGCCCCATTATAGCATTTGCTAAAATAACAATCTTTGCAGCAGTATCTAAACCATCAATATCTTGAGAAGGATTTGTTTCAGCAATTCCTAACTCTTGAGCTTCTTTTAAGGCAGTTTCAAAATCTATTTTTTCCTCTTCCATCTTTGTAAGTATATAGTTAGTAGTTCCATTTAAAATTCCAATAATTGAATATATTTCATTTCCAGCAAGTGTTTCCTTAGCTAAGTTTATTATTGGCATTGCTCCTCCAACTGATGCCTCAAATCTAAAAATTTTATTGTACTTCTTAGCAGTAGTTATAAGTTCATTAAAACATAAACATAAAGGTCCTTTATTGGCAGTAACAACATGTTTGTCATTTTTAAAACTTTCAATTATATGGGTATTAGCAGGTTCTCCTGTTTCTAGATTTGAAGGAGTAACTTCAACAACAACATCTCCATCTTCTTTTATTAAATCTAAAATATCCATTTTTTTGGCATCTTTATAATTAGTTATTTTTCCAGTTTTCTCTTTAACTTCTATTGCCTTTAACAAGTCAATTCCATCCTTATTATATATTCCTCCAGAACTGTCTGCAATTCCAACAACATTAAATTTTCCATAATTTTTAGATAAATAATCACTCTTATTATATAGAACCTTAGCCAATCCTCTCCCTATAACTCCAAATCCTAAAATTATAATATCCATTTATCTCCCTCATAATAGTGTTTTTATAAAAAATAAACCTTTCTCCTTTTCTAATTCATCTAATAAATAGAATAGTTCTTCTATTTTATAATTATCTATAAGTATCTTCATAGTAGCAGAAGATTCTAAATCTGGATGAGGCATAAGTAAATCTAAATCTTCCACTAAACCTATAGTATTAATTCTATCAATTGTATCTCTTATGTCAGTATCAACAACATGACCTATAACAACAATATCCACATATCTTTTTTTCTTTTGTCCATCAATTAATTTTATTATTGCTACTTTTTCAAGTTCATTAATAAGTGTTTTAAATTTATCCTCTTCAACATCAATAACAAATCTTACAGGAATTCTATTTCCTACTCTTTCCTCTCTTGAATGGATTATTGAAATTATATTAGCTCCTAAGTTGGCTATAGGGGTTAATATCTTTAATAATTCTCCTGGTTTGTCTCTAACTTCAATATCTAAAACTATCCTCATCTTACCACCAACACTCTTTAATTTTTAATTTATATGCTATAATATTTCCAAATAAATGAATGAATAATGTTATTACACATATTACTATTATCATAGTTATAGGTATTGGGGCTATCAAATAACCAAATGCAATAGCACCAATAACAAAATCTAACTGGTCCAATATTGGAGCTGGTTTACCTCTATCAATATTTAACCTTCTTTTTATAAAACTTCCTATAGCATCACCTATTATTGCCCCAACTGATAAATAAAAGCCTAAAATAATGTGATCTATTATACAAGAATAAAAATCTAAACCATCTGAACCAAATCCTACAATAATTCCCTGTAGTAATCCTGTTAAGGTTCCTAATAAAATTCCAAAAAAAGAACCTTTATAGGTAACTCCATCACCTATAATTCTTCTTCCATCAAAAAAATACCTTTTTCCATCAACAGGTTCCCCACCTCCAAAAATACAGGCAGATGCATTAGCAACATATGCAGGGAGTATATACCACAAACCCATAAAAATAAGATGAAGATAGTTATTAATTGTCATGTTTCTCATCTACAAATATTTTTTTAAGATGTTTATAGTTTCTTTAAGTTCTTCTATATCTATCTGTCCTGGAGCAGATGATTTATTTTTAAATGATGCATAACTAACAACTGAACCAAATAGAGGAGATAAAATTCTTGTTATTTTTCCTTTATCTCCCATACCTATTGAAATAATATTATTTTCAAATTCATTGGCTAATCTTAGTATTTTAATTATATCCTCTTTATTATTTATCATTGTCGCAATTTTAGCAATATCTCCAATATTTAAACATTTTTTAGCAATTTCTTTAAGTTCTTAATATCTTGGAGTTTCTTTAAAGTTATGATAAGAAACTATAATTTTAGTTTCAGATTTAATTTTATTTCTATATTCCACTAAATCCCTTGATAATTTCTCTCTTAGTTCAACATCTATAAATTTAGCATTATTTTTTATTGCCTCTTTAAAAAGTTCTTCTCTATCTCCTTCAAAAAATCCTCCTTCTTCTTTAATTCTAATGGTTATTATTGATGGATATTGACAAAGATCTTTTATATCATTTATACTAACTTCTTTAAAGTAATCTACTCTAAACTCTACAATATCTGCATATTTTAAATATTCCTTAGCCACTTCAATAGCCTTATTCTTACTATCCTCAACTATTGGCAAACATATCATCATCATTGAAATCCCTCTTTTCCAATTAATGGAACAAATGAAACAGGACCATATTTTTTAATTTTAATTTCATCCCCTATTTTCTCAGCAACTATTAACTCCTGGAAGTATTTCCCTATAGGCATAACTAACTTTCCACCATTTTTTAGTTGCTCAATTAATGGTTTTGGTATCTTTGGACCAGCAGCAGTTACATATATCCTGTCATAAGGAGCCAACTCAGGATATCCAAGAGTCCCATCTCCAACAACTACAATAACATTATCATATCCCAATTTTTTCAATGTCTTTTTAGCTCTCTCAGCAAGCTCTGGAATTCTTTCAATACTTACAACTAAACCATCCTTACCAACAATTTCAGCAACAACTGCAGCATGATATCCAGAGCCAGTTCCAACCTCTAAAACTTTCATTCCTGGTTTTAAGTCTAATAATTCACACATCAACCCAACCATATGTATTGCTGAGATAGTTTGACCATAACCAATTTCTAAAGGAGTATCTACATAGGCATATTTTTTTAAATGTTCAGGGACAAATTCCTCCCTTGGAACTTTTAA
This sequence comes from archaeon, assembly GCA_024278985.1. Lineage (GTDB taxonomy): Archaea > AGJL01 > Methanococci > Methanococcales > Methanocaldococcaceae > Methanocaldococcus. The sequence goes on along the minus strand of JAJRSC010000011.1, from coordinate 30,067 downwards.
AAGGGCTTTTATAACTCTATCACTCTTTATATAACCTTCCTTTATTAACCTCTCTATAACTTCCTTCATTCCCATAGTTTAGGACCTCTAAAATATTTTTATATCCTTCCTTATCAGTTATTACTCTTCCTCTGACTTCTCTTAAAATTCTTTGTATTGTAAATTTATAATTTTTATTTTTTATATGATATTCTCTAAGCATTTTACAGCCATAACCTTTATTATCAAATTTTAAAATATCCCTCTCTTCATCTTTGGTTATTGCAAAAAAAGAGTTAATATTAAATCTATACTTATTATTAACCTTATAAAAACTATGAGAACCAAAGGCTAATAAATCCCCAAAAATAACATATTTTCCTTTAGAGTGTTTAAAAATTTCCTCCTCTATTAACTTATGACACCTACCACAGGGATGATATCTTCCAGATAACGAATTTTTATATATCTCTTCCAAATCTATTTTTATAAATTTAACATCAACACCTAACTTTTTAGCCCTTTCTTTAATAAAATTTACATTATTTCCAATATAGGGAGAGATACAAGTTAATACTTCAACATTCTCAAAAATTTGTTTTGCTAAGAAAACAGAAAAAGAACTATCAATTCCTCCAGAAAAGGCAATACTTGCAGTTTCATTAACTTTATTATCATTTAAAAAAAAGTTTTTATCTAAATTATACCTTCTCTTTAACATACCTTTTAAAATATTTTTTAGATTTTCATTAATATCCAAATTCTTTAATAAATTTAGTGAATCTTCTACCCTAATTTTTATAAGTTCTTTATTTATTTCTTTTTCAATATCCAAGATAATCACTCAATTATTGTCCCATTTATTTTGCCTTTGCCAACATTTAAAATTTCTTCTGGCTCACCTTTTATAACAACTGTTTTAATTTTTGCCCTTTCAATAATTTTAGCAGCCAATGGGTCAATAACTGAAGAACTTCCAGCTTTTAAAGATGCATTTATAGATAACTCAACTAACTCACTAAAAGATAACTTTTCTATTTTTTTAGCATCTTTATATTTTCTTGGGTCTTTATCATAAACTCCATCAACATTAGTCCCCACAACCAATAAATCAGCATCAATATACTCAGCCAATCCTGCAGCAACTGCATCAGTTGTATGCCCTGGATGTGTCCCTCCCATTACTGGAATTTTTCCTAAATTTAAAATAAGTTCTGCCTCTGCAAAATTTGAGGGTATATTTTTATATCCATATTCTCCTAAAGTTAGAGATAAGAGTAAAGCATTCATTCTTGTGGCATATATCCCTAAAATATCACATATACTTTCATTACTATTTAATTCTCTCGCTAAATTAATATAATCTCTTGCTGTTTTTCCTCCTCCAACAACAATAGCAATATCATGACCCATATCCTTAATTTTTTTAAACACTTCTCCAAAAGATTTTATTTTTTCTGGGTTTGGGGTTGAGGGCATAACAACAGAACCTCCTAAATCAAAAACTATCTTCAATGTTTCACCTTTGGTTTCATTCTACTGATAATTTCTATAAACCTATTTATTACTCTATCTCTTAAACCTTCAACAAATTTTATAGAGCCAGCACACTCATGACCTCCTCCATCTATAGATGCCTCTGGAATTTCTTCCATAAGTTTCTCAACAATAATATTTAAATTAAAATCATAATTCTCATGAACTGCATCAGTAGCCCTTACCACAGCAAAATCTGGCCCATAGGAGAGTGTTATAATTGGTTTATCTTCTCCATATTTTTGGACTATATAGTCATGAGCAAAACCTGTAGTTTTTCCTGGAGGTGGGAATGTAAATTTATGGGCATACTTTTCTACATCTAAGGTATTTAATATTATGCCATTGTCCCAGAATGAAGTTTTTAAGGCAGGAAGTACTGCCTTCATTTGTCTTTCTACCATTTTCATAGCTTGCTCATATAAAATATTTATTAGATTTTCATGTCTTCTAAAATCTTTAATATTTGTTGCTAAGATATCATCAACTATTCCCCTTCCATCCATAAATCTTAAATAAAATGCCTCAAAATCCATACATAAACCTATCTTTTCTAAATATTCTCTATTATACTTTTTATTTAATCCATATTTTTTACTAAGTTCATTAATTCTATCTAAAGCTATTTTTATATACTGTTCTACTTCCTCACCTTTTGCATGGTCTGCTACAACAGCAATCCCTGGAAGATGTTTTATTTCCTCCTCAATATCTGGATTTATCATCCTTGCTATTTCAGTTCCCAAAACTCCAGCTGTTAAATTACTATCTCCACCAACTAAATAAGGATTTACATGGGCATCTACATAATCATCAATCTCAGCTCTACCATCTTTAACTTCTCCAGGAAAATGATGGTCTATAACAATAACCTCAATTCCATAGGCCTTAGCCTTTGATATTGCTGGAATATCTTCATCAGTACTTCCATTATCTATTAATACAATCAATGGTAATTTTTGACCAAATTTTAAAGAGTCTTCAATAGAATAAACTAAATCTTTAGTTACATCTTCTAATTCATAAAATGGAGCTTTTGATGGTCTTCTTTTAAAGAAATGCCATATTGCATCTACATCAATAGCAAATTTATCAATTATAGGTAATATTGCTTTTTCTAAAGCAAGTCCTCCACAATAACCATCAGTATCTGCGTGATGTCTTACTATTATAGGCCTTCCATCTAAAATTGCCTTTCTTATTCTTTTAGCAATATCTGCCATTTTTGGCCTTAATTTTTCTAAGACCTCACTTTTAACTAAAAATGGAATATCCTTAGCTGGTTCTGCTCTTATATCAATTTCTCTCTCTATCTCTTTTCTTATTTTTTCAGCTTCTTCTCCATCAAGTTTTTTTAATCTTATTCTTTCAATTTGTAGTCTTCCATCTCTTATATTTACTCTACCTACAACATCTATAATATCTCCAACTTTAACCTCTGGATGAGCTCTTAAACCTGCTATTTCTAAAGCAGCAACCCATGTAAAATCAGTTCCATCTGTTACTGTAAATATTGTAGGTCCTGGAGTTTGAACTATTTGTACAACTTCTCCAACTATATGAACTACCTGGTCTCTTAATTCAACCATTTTTTCTGCAATTTCTTTAATCTTCATTATAGGAACTTCTTTCTCAAATTTAATTAAGTCATAAGTGGAGAGTGGGATATATTTAAAATCTATTTCTCTTTTTTCAGGTCTAACATCAACTGCTTGGACAATAATTTCATCACCAACTTTTAAATCATCTAATTTTAAGGAAATCATATCTCTTGCTCTTAATAATCCTCTAACTTTTTCATTTAAATTAATAAAGGCTCCATATTTTTCTATTCTTGTTACAGTTCCTTTATAAAACTTACCTGGCTCAACATCATAAAATGTTGCTACATCATCAAATACATAAACATTTCTTAATCCTTTTTTTCTTTCCTCTTCTTCTTTTAGACATTTATCACATAAAACTCTGTCTTTAAAATCTGGATATCTTCCAATTATAGCTCCACATCTTTCACATTTAACAACCTTTCCACTACCTCCACAGTAATCACATTTTGCATAAACAGGAACTTTTCCCTCTCCTTTACATTTTGGACATGGGATTTCTCCATAATCTAAGTCATAAGTTGCTCTTTTAGAAACTCTTTTTAAATGTTCTTTTGGTGAAAATTCATCTAAAAATCCAGTTCCCTCACAAACAGGGCATACTTTATACTTGATAATCTTTTTTCCAGTACCATCACAAATTGGACATTTTACTATCATAAAAATCACACAGTTTAAGATTTTTCAAAATAAAATAAAATTATTAAAATTATAAAATTTTCTATTGAAATAATAAATTAAATAATTAGAATGTAATTATCTATACTATTTAAAATTATAAATATTCGATTAATCCCTAAAATCTCCTTACATATTGATTTAATTGTTTTTATTTCCTATAGTTCTAACCAGATGATAATTTTTAAATCATTTAAATTGGGTAATATATTTTATGAAAATATATATTTATGTATGTAGGTGTTATTATATAATCTCTCTTAAAATTGACAAAGATATATTATCATATTTTAATTAAAGTAAATATATAAATTTACAATATACTCATAAAATATTAATAATATAATAGAAGAATTATCATTATTAATAATGATAAATTTGGGATAAGTTATGTTAAAAAAAATCTCAAGGAAAAACTGTATTCATGTTATGGTTATTGGGACTGGTGGATGTAATGGTTGTGATATTGAGGCAATAAATGCAGTTCTATCTCCATATTATGATGCTGAACAGTATCAATGTTTTTTAACCTTTAACCCAAGAGAAGCAGATATTTTAGTTATTACTGGATGTATAACTAAGTTTGTTAAAGACTCATTAGTAAAAATATATAAGAAAGTTCCAGAACCCAAGGCAGTTGTTGCAGTTGGTTCATGTGCTTTAATGGGAGGGGTTTATGGAAATATAGGAGGGGATTTAGGAACATCTGATTTTATTGATGGTCCATTAGAAAAGATTATTCCTGTTGATGTAAAAGTTCCTGGATGTGCTCCAAGACCTGAGGATATTATTGCTGGGATTGTTAAAGCAATACCAAAAATATTAGAGGAGAAATAATGGATATTGTTTATTATTTTTTATCAATTATTGGAATTCCTTCCTTAGCTTTTGTTATTTCTACACTTATCCCAGGAATTCAGAGGAAAATACAGGCAAGAATCCAGCAAAGAGTAGGACCAAGTATTTTAGCTCCAGGATTTTGGGCATTTTTTAAATTTATCTATAAATCCCTAAAAAAACCAGATGCATTATATCCAAATTTTTATAATACTTTTCCTTATGTTTCTATAATAGTACTTTGGATTTTATTGGTTACAACAACTTTAAACATAGCCAATATTATTTTAATTGCTGGTTTATTAAAAATTGAAGAACTTTTATATGTTGTTTATGGTTCTTTATCTTGTTCAATAATGGGCTGGAGAATGCCATATATTGATGAATGTAAAGGAACTAAATTTATTAATATTGCTAAACAATCCTTAGAACAGTTAAGTGCCTTAAGAAATCTAAAATTTATAACTATAGGCTCATTTCCTTTTTATTTAGCTATGTTTTTACCTTTTGTTAGTTCAGGTTCAATTTACATTAATGACTTATCTGGAAAACCATATATATTATCATTAGCAGGAATTTTAGGAGGAATTGTTTATTTTGTAAGTTACTTAATAATGATTAAAGAATATCCTTTTTCTATAACACACACAAAAGCAGATGTTATAGATGGCTCTGTTATGGAATTGATGGGAAAATATAGAGGGTTATATATTGCTGGTTATGAGTTTTTATTAATTGTATTGGGTTCTTTATTTTCAACTCTTTACTTAGGAATTCCTCCAACATTTGACAATCCAATAAATATTATTATAAATTTAACAGTAGCATTTATATTTGGTATCTTGGCAGGAATTGTTAGGGCATTTTCTCCATTTATGCTATTTAAACAGCTTTATACAATATCATATATATTAACTTTAATAGGTGTGTTATCATTTATCTTAACATTGTTAAAATGGTAAGATATTTTAATCTTGAATCTTATTTTAATAAAATAAAATTTTTAGGGTGTATATGCTTATGGATTATGAAAAAATTGGTTTAAAGGTAGGTTTAGAGATTCATCAGCAATTAAATACTAAAAGAAAATTATTTTGTCATTGTCCTACAGTTTTATCTGATAAAGTTGATGGAGAAGTTTTTAGAATATTGAGACCTACATTAAGTGAAATGGGAGAGATAGATAGAGCAGCATTATTAGAGATGAGAAAAGGAAAGAAGTTTATTTATCAATACTGTAAAGATAACTGCTGTTTAGTTGAATTAGATGAAGAACCTCCTCATTTACCAAGTGAGGAGGCAATAGATATTGCCTTAGAAGTTGCTTTATTAATGAATATGAATATTGTAGATGTATCTTATGTTATGAGAAAGATAGTTATAGATGGTTCTAACACTTCAGGATTCAAAGAACTATGTTTTTAGCATATAATGGATATGTTGAAACTTCTGAGGGTAGAGTAGGAATAGAAAGTTTATGTTTAGAAGAAGATGCTGCAAGGAAAGTTGAGGATAAGGGGGAAATAGTTGTTTATAATCTTGATAGGTTAGGAATTCCATTGGTTGAAATTTCAACAGCTCCAGATATAAAAAGCCCAAAAATGGCAAAAGAAACTGCCAAGAGAATTGGAGAAATTTTAAGAGCTACTGGGAAAGTTAAGAGAGGAATAGGAACAATAAGACAGGATATTAATATATCTATAAAAGATGGTGCAAGAGTTGAAATAAAAGGAGTTTCTGAATTAGATTTAATTGAGAAAGTTGTGGAGAATGAAGTTATAAGACAGATTAATTTATTAAAAATTAGAGATGAACTTAAAAAAAGAAATGCCTACGTTATAGATAAAATATATGATGTTACTGAAATATTTAAAGATTGTAAATCAAAAATTATTCAAAATGCTTTAAAAAACAATGGAAAAGTTAAGGCTATTATTTTAAAAGAATTTGCTGGATTAGTTGGAAAAGAGATACAACCAGGTAGAAGATTAGGAACTGAGTTTTCAGATAGAGCTAAAGTAGTAGCAGGAGTTAAAGGACTCTTCCATACTGATGAACTTCCAAAGTATGGAATTAGTGAGGAAGAAGTTAAAAAATTAAGAGAATTTCTAAATGTTGATGAAAAAGATGCAATAATCATTATAGCAGATAAAGAGGAAAAGGTTGATAAGGCATTAGAGGCTGTAATTGAAAGAGCAAAAGAGGCAATAATTGGAGTTCCAGAAGAGACAAGAAGGGCATTAGAAGATGGAAACACATCATATTTAAGACCTCTTCCTGGAGCTGCAAGAATGTATCCTGAAACAGATATTCCTCCAATTGTTATAGATAAGAGTAGAATAGAAAAAATTAAAAACAATCTTCCAGAATTACCTGAGGAAAAAATTGAAAGATTTAAGAAAGAGTATAAATTAAATGATGAGTTAGCCAAAAAATTGGTTTATGGTTATTATGCTGATTTATTTGAAGAGTTATGTAAAAAATATAAAAAGAATGTTAAACCAACAATAATTGCAAAAACTTTAGAAGAGACATTAAAAGAAGTTAGAAGAGAAGGATACAATATAGATAACTTAAGAGATAAACATTTTGATGAAATATTTAAAGCAGTATCTACTGGAAAACTTGCTAAAGAGGGAATAATTGAGGTATTAAAAGGATTTTGTGAAAATCCAGATAAAGATATTGACTATATTTTGGAGATTAAAGGACTTAAAGGGTTAGACAGAGAAGAAGTTGAGAAAATAATAGATGAGATTATTAGAGAGAATATTGAAATAGTTAAAGAGAAAAAAGAAAAAGCTTTAGGTATGTTAATGGGAAGATGTATGGCTAAGTTAAGAGGAAAAGCTGATGGTAAAATGGTAAATGAAATATTAAGAAATAAGATTAAAGAATATTTATAGTGATAATTTGGAATTAATAGATAAAATAAATAAATTAAAATCATCTCCTATTTCAAAAGTTATTAATAAAAGGATATTAGAGTTTAAAGAATTTAAAAATAAAAGTAATGAGGAATGGTTTAAAGAGTTATGTTTTTGTTTATTAACAGCAAATTTTTCTGCTGAAAAATGTATTAAGATTCAGAAAGAAATTGATAATGGATTTTTATATTTAAATAGAGAAGAGTTAGAAAAAAAATTAAAAGAACTTGGACATAGATATTATAAAAAGAGGGCTGATTTCATTATAAGAGCAAGACAATATAAGAATATAAAGGATATTATTACCAACTATAAGGATGAAAGAAAAGCAAGGGAATTTTTAGTTAAAAATATAAAAGGTTTAGGATATAAAGAAGCATCCCACTTTTTAAGAAATGTAGGATATGATAATGTTGCTATAATTGATAGACACATTTTAAGAGAGTTATATGACAACCAATATATAAGTGAGATTCCAAAATCATTAACAAGAAAAAGATATTTAGAAATTGAGAAAATTTTAGAAGAAATTGGAAAAGAAACAGAACTAAAATTATCTGAACTTGATTTATATATATGGTATTTAAGGACTGGAAAAGTTTTAAAGTAATTAATATTATTTTTTTCTTTTTACTTATTAATTTGTTATTAAGGTTAAATTTTTATAGCAATTTGAATAAATACCTTTCAAAAAATCAATGTTGATGTATATGAACCTTACAACAATAATAAAACTTTTAATTGTTATCAGTATAATTTTATTTTCTGGATGTATTGGGGAGAATAATAATATTAACACAAATATAAAATACAATAATGAAAAAGGATTAACTATATTAGTTTTTGAATCAGATTTGTGTGCTTATTGTAAAGCATTAAAACCAACAATTGAAAAATTAAAAGAAGAGGGTTATAATATTGAGGAGATTGATGTTAATAAAAATAAAGATTTAGCAGAAAAATTTGGAGTTAGATATTTACCAACTGTTATATATATAAAAGATGGAAAAGTTATTGATTATGTTATAGGACTTAAACCTGAAGAAGTTATAGAAAAAGCTAAAAAATATAAGTGAATTATATGGATTTGATATTAATCTTTTTTTCAGGAATTTTTACAGCTCTTGGTCCATGTGTTTTATCTATCCTTCCAATTTCTTTGGCATATACCTTTTCAATATCTAACAATAAAATAGATGGGTTTTTTGTTTCTTTATTTTTTGTTTTAGGTTTTGCAGCAATGTTTAGTATTTTAGGGGTAGTATTTGCTTTATTTGGTAATTTATTTGGTCTATATAAAATAAAATATTTTGCAGGAATATTGGCTATATGTTTTGGAGTTTTATTATTTTTTAATTATAATATCTCAATAAAGAAAGGAAATAGTAGATTATGGAATAAAATTTATAATATTTTAAAAAGAAATGAGTATAAATATCTTGGCTCTTTTATTTTTGGATTTTTTTATGGAGTTCTTACAAATACTTGTGCAGATCCTATATTAATAACTATTCTTAGCTATGTCTCTACAAAACAGGATATATATTTTGGTTTCATAGCATTATTTTTATATGCCTTAGGTTTTGGTTTGCCAATAATATTAATAAATCTTTTAGGGGTTGAAATTAAAGAAATAATCTATAAATTTAATCCAAATATAATAAACAAAATCTCAGGATTTATTTTAATTCTTTTGGGAATCTATATTTTAATTTAAAAGAGGGGATATTTTTGATATTGATAAATAAACACAAAAAAAAGGATGAAATTGAGATTGTTAATGTTAAAAATATTGAAGAGGGAGAAAAGGTAGATAAAAGAAATAAAATATTTGCATGTTATAGAAAAGTAGGGAATAGATACAGATTATATAAGTGTAGATATGGAGATAAGCTTATCCAACCTTCAAAGGTCTTAGAATTATTAAAAAAAGAAAAAAAAGTTTATTTGGCAAATAAAGATGTAGAGGATGTTATTAAAAGTTTAGAATTAAAATATGAATTTATTGAATTATGTCCATTTTGTTTATTAAAAGGAATTTATAAAAAATTATCAAATAAAACAAAGTGTAGTTTTGGATTGAGAGAGATATGTTTAAGTTGTGCAATAGAAGAAGTAAAAAATGAGATAAAACTTAATGAGGAATTAATAGAAAGATTTTTAAGAAAATTTAAAGATGTTGATAAAGTAATATCATTATTAAAATTAAAGAATCCTCTTAATCATCCAGAACTTACCAAGTTTGATATATTAATTGGAGATGAGAAAAAGATAGAAACCTATAAAGTTGATGAGCTTAATATTCCTAATGAATTTAAAAAACTTATTAAAAAAAGAGGAATAAATGAACTTCTTCCTGTTCAGAGTTTAGCTATTAAAGCTGGTTTATTAGATGGAAAAGATTTATTAATTGTCTCTGCCACATCATCTGGTAAAACTTTAATTGGAGAATTAGCAGGAATTAAAAATCTTATGGAAGGAAAAGGGAAGTTTTTATTTTTGGTTCCATTGGTTGCACTGGCAAATCAAAAATATAATGAATTTAAAGAAAGATATGAAAAATTAGGATTTAAAGTAGCTTTAAGGGTTGGAATGGGTAGAATTGGCAAAAAGGTTAATGTAAATACAGATATTAATTCTGATATCATAGTTGGAACTTATGAAGGGATAGATTACTTAATAAGAACTAAAAAATTAAAAGATGTTGGAACAGTTGTTATTGATGAAGTTCATTCTTTAAATCTTGAAGAAAGAGGAGCCAGATTAGATGGATTAATTGGAAGATTAAGATATCTATTTAACTGTCAAAAAATTTATCTTTCAGCTACAATAGGAAACCCTAAAGACTTGGCTAAAAAATTAGGGGCTAATTTGGTTTTATATGAAGGTAGGCCTGTACCCTTAGAAAGACATTTAATTTTTTGTAAAAATGAAAGAAATAAGATAAGTATAATTAAAGATATTGTTAAAAAAGAATGGAGAACAATATCCAAATTTGGATATAGAGGACAGTGTTTAATCTTTACATATTCAAGGAGAAGAGCTGAACAAGTAGCAAGAGCTTTAAAATCTTTTGGAATTAAAGCAGAATATTACCATGCAGGTTTAGATTATTTTAAAAGAAGAAAAATAGAGGAAGATTTTGCTAATCAAAAATTACAATGTGTTGTAACAACTGCTGCCTTATCTGCAGGTGTTGATTTTCCAGCCTCAACTGTAATATTGGAAAGTTTAGCAATGGGAGGGGAGTGGCTAACTCCTGCTGAATTCCAACAGATGTGTGGAAGGGCTGGAAGAAAAGGAATGCATGAGATTGGAAAGGTTTATGTTTTGGTTGAAGTAGGTAAGAAGTACCATGCTAAAATGGTTGAAAGTGAGGATGAAATAGCATTTAAATTACTAACTTCAAAGCCAGAGAATATAGTAGTAGAATGGACTGAAGATGAGGAAGAAGAACAAACATTAGCCACATTGTCATCAGGGATTAGGGAGATAGATAAAGTTCCATATATTGGAAAGGCATTTTCAACAAACAAAATTTTAAGTAACTTAGAAAAATATGGTATGGTTAAAGGTAGAGAATTAACTAACTATGGAAGAGCAGTAGCAATTTCATTTTTATATCCAAAAATAGCAGAAAAAATTAAAGAAGGAGTAATAAAAAATAAGGATATTTTAAAGTTGATAGTGGAAATAATGCCTTTTGAAAATGTTTATATATCAAACAGTTTAAGGCAGAAACTTTCAAATCTGTTAGATATAAATATACCAATAAAATTTTTTGATGCCTTGGAGATAATAAAAGAAAACTTTGGAAAAATAAATGAGAAGAAACTTAAAGATGAACTTACTGAGTTAATAATGGAATTTGAAGAAGTAGATGAAAATGAGAAAATCCTTCAACTAATTATAAATTTAAGAGCAACAACTAAAACTCCTGGACAGATATCTAAAGCTTTATATGAAACATATAAAATATCTATATATAGTGGAGACCTATACATTTACTTAGAACAACTTTTAAATTTACTTGATGCTATTGAAAGAATTGCAAAAATCTTTAATAAGAAATATTTAAAAAATGTTGAAAACATAAGGAAAAAAATATTAGTTGAGGGGAGATAATGAACTGCCCAAATAAAGAGAAAAACTTAGAAAGATGTAACTGTTCTTATCCAGGATGTGATAAAAAAGGTTTATGCTGCGAATGCCTACATTATCATCTTAAATTAAGACAACTCCCTGCATGTTTCTTTCCTAAGGATGTAGAAAAAACATATGATAGAAGTTTTGAAACTTTTGCTAAGTTAGTTTTAGAAAAGAAGATTTAAATTTAGGAATATTTAGGGTATATTATGCTTGATAAGTTAAAAAATATTTTTTATAATGAACTTAAAACTGACACATTAACAAAGTTAGAGAATGATTTTTATTGTAAAGTAAGAGAATATTTTAAAAATACTGAGGGTATAGAAAAAGAGAGAATTTTATATTTCTATGGAGAATTAAGAAAATTAAGACTATATAAATTCTTCTTATTTGATAATAACATAGATAAATTAACTGATGAAGAAAAGGAATTAGTAGATAAAATTACTAATATAAAGGAAGATATTAATATAGAGGATGAAATAAGTCAGAATAAGGAGATAATTGAACTACCAAAACCTATATATACAATTAATAATATTGAAATTGTAAAAGTTGAAAAGAACTTTCCTTCTTTTACTATTGATGGGGAGAATATAATTTCCTTAAAAAAAGAGGATGTCCTTTCAATGGATGAGAAGATTATAAAAATCTTAGAAAAACACAATATTGTCAAGAGATTTAATATAAAAAAGGAGGGAAATTTATGAAGATGCCTAAAAAAATTAAAAGATACTGTCCTTATTGTAAGAAGCACACAATTCATATAGTAGAAAAAGCAAAAAAAGGAAAGCCAAGTGAATTAACTTGGGGTCAAAGACAATTCAGAAGAGTTACAGCAGGATATGGAGGGTTCCCAAGACCTAAACCAGATAGGTCAAAACCTGTTAAGAAGATAGATTTAAGATTTAAATGTACTGTGTGTGGAAAAATGCACACTAAGGCAAATGGATGTTTTAGATCTGCAAGATTTGAAATTATAGACAAATAACTTTTTTGGAGGGAGAAACATGGACATAACTAAAATAATACCTCAACCAAGAACAAAATTTTTAAAAGTTGAATGTCCTGAGTGTGGAAATTAACAAATAATATTTAGTAACCCAGTAACAGTAGTTAAATGTATAGTCTGTGGTAAAGTTTTAGCTGAACCAAGAGGAGGAAAGGGAAAAATAACTGCTAAAATTCTTGAAATATTAGGTTAGAGGTCAACTACATATTTTATAATATATTCATCATTATCTTTTTTAATTTCCATCATATGATAAGTAACTGCTTTAACTTCTTCCTTTATCTCATGTTTCTCTTTATTTATTTTTTCTCCATATGCTTTACATTTTAATTTATATTTATCCTCTATAGTAATATCAAAATCACTAAAAACTAAATTATATACATCTGTATAAAAGAGTAGTTCATTTAAAAAATTATACAATAACTCCTCTAAATCTTCTCCTTCAACCTCTATTTCAACAACTTCCTTTTTATCAATTTTATCAATATCTACCATAATATTATACAAACCCTTAGCAGCCTCTTTAAATGCCTCTTCTAATGTTTTCCCCTTGGCTATAACACCCATATCTGCAGTAGTTTCAAAATACTTAAACATATTTTCACATAATAAATAAAGTTATTTGTTTAGATAGTTGTTTAAATATTCTTTATATCCTAACTCTTCCAATTTCTTAGCTTTTTCTTCAACCATATTTTTAAGTTCTTCTTTATATGCTTTAACTTTTTCTCTAATTTCTGGATACTTTATTCCCAATATTTCAGCTGCCAATATTCCTGCATTTTTAGCATTGTTTATAGCTACTGTAGCAACTGGAACTCCTGCAGGCATTTGGACTATTGATAATAAAGAATCTAAACCATTTAAAGCAGATGTTTTTATTGGAACGCCTATTACTGGTAGAGGTGTTATTGATGCTACCATTCCTGGTAGATGAGCAGCCCCTCCTGCCCCAGCAATTATAACCTCTATTCCTCTCTCTTCACATTCTTTTGCATATTTAAACATTCTTTCAGGTGTTCTATGGGCTGAGACAATAGTTATTTCATACTCTATATTAAAATCTTCAAGGACTTTAGCCGCTTCTTTCATTATAGGTAAATCTGAATCACTACCCATAATAATGCCAACTAATGGTTTTTTCATAGAACTTACTCACCCCCTATATTTAAAATTCCTTTAACTTTCTTTGCTTTTTCAATAGCATTATTAATATTTTCATCTAAGATAGTAACATGTCCCATTTTTCTGTAAGGTCTTGTCTCTTTTTTACCATAAAAATGAAATGATAAGCCAGGAATTGATAAAGCTTCCTTTAACCCTTCAATTATTGGCTTTCCTCTTCCCTGTCCTAAAAGATTTACCATTACTGCTGGAGATAATAATCTTGTTGAACCTAATGGTAGGTTATTTATTGCTCTAATATGTTGCTCAAATTGACTTGTCTCACATGCTTCTATAGTATAATGTCCTGAATTGTGAGGTCTTGGAGCAATTTCATTAACTAAAATTTTTTCATCATTAGTTAAAAACATTTCTATTCCAAAAATACCAACACCATCTAAAACTTTAACACATTTTATTGCAATCTCTTTTGCTTTTTTCTCTATTTCTTCCTCAATTCTTGCAGGAGCAATAACCATATCACAAATATTTGCCTCTTCATTAAATATCATCTCAACAACTGGATAACACTTAATTTCCCCATTAACATTTCTGGCTACCATAACAGCTAACTCTTTTTCAATATCTACAAACTCCTCAATATATGACTCAGATTTAATAGCCCTATCTAAATCTTTCTTATCTTTAAGTATAACAACTCCTCTTCCATCATATCCTCCCTTTCTTGCCTTTTGAACTACTGGAAACCCAAATTTTTCAAGACATTCAGGAGTTTCTACTTTGTGGAATTTTGGAACTGGAATTCCATTTTTATATAATACTTCTTTCTGTTTTAATTTGTCCTGAATAATTTCCAATATATGAGGGGAGGGATATATCTTATAACCTTCTTTTTCCAATTCTTTTAAAACTTTAGTATTTATATGCTCTATATCATAGGTTGTAATGTCACTACTTTCTACAAGTTCTCTAAGTTTAGATTCATCATAAAAGTCTCCAATAATTTGTTTATCTGCTACTTGTGCAGCAGGAGAGTTTGGAGTAGGGTCTAACACAGTAACATAGAACCCCATTCTCTTAGCTTCAAAGGTCATCATTCTGGCTAATTGTCCTCCTCCAATAATTCCTATTTTTGCCAATGGATAAGTATAAGCCATATTTAAACACCATACTTATATATAATAAAATTAAATTGGATATTACTTAGAAGAATATATAAAAATATTATTCTAAGGTGATAGTTTGATAATAATTATAAATTATAAAACCTATAGAGAGAGTATTGGAAAAAGAGGGTTAAATATTGCTAAAATAGCTGAAAAAATTAGTGAAGAGAGTGGGATAAAAATAGGTGTTGCTCCTCAATTTGTAGATATTAAAGAAATTGCCCAATCAGTAAATATTCCAGTTTATGCTCAACATATGGACAATATAAAACCTGGTAGTTATACTGGACATATACTTCCAGAGAGTATAAAAGAATCTGGTGCTGTTGGAACACTTCTAAATCACTCTGAAAAAAGATTATTATTATCTGATATTGAAGAACTCATAATAAAATGTAAAAATCTTGGATTGGAAACTGTTGTCTGTACAAATAATATAAACACATCTAAGGCTGTTGCTACTTTAAACCCTGATTATATTGCAGTTGAACCTCCTGAACTTATTGGAAGTGGTATTTCTGTCTCTAAGGCAAATCCTGAAATTGTTGAAGGAACTGTAAGGGAAGTTAAAAAGATTAATAAAGATGTTAAAGTATTATGTGGGGCAGGAATATCAAAAGGAGAAGATGTAAAGGCAGCAATTGATTTAGGTGCTGAAGGAGTTTTATTAGCTTCTGGAGTTGTTAAAGCAAAAAATGTTGAAGAGGCAATAAGAGAGCTTATAAAATATCTATAAAATATTTTCTGATGACTATGTTGGAGAAAATAATTAAAGGAATAATGAAAGAATTTAATGTTAATGTTAAAAGAAAGACATTAAAAGAACTTTTAAATGAAGAAAAACCTCATGTTATTATAAATGGTAAGAGACATAGAATAAAAAGGAGAGAGTTGGAACTTATAGATTCTTTAACATCAAATAAAAATATAAAACTTCCAATTATTTTAGAGGTTTATGAAGATTTTATATTAGTTAAAGGAAAAGAGGAAGTAAAAATAATCTCTAAAATTTTAGATAAGGAGATAGATATTTTTAATGATGATGATAAGCTCTATATCTATAAGCCAGAACTAAAGATAATTAGAAGAGAACTTCCAACAGCAACTCAATTAATTTTTAAATGGTAATTTTTATGAAATATTATGGTAGGGACCCAATAAAAAAAATATTAAAAAATAAAGAGAAAAGAGAAAAATTATTTAAAATTTTATTTATAATTAATATCTGGGTATGGTTAGCTATTTTTATAGGTGCTATAATCTTTATAATCTTGGTGATAAAATGAAAAAGGGAACAGATTTATTAAAAAAAGGATTTGCTAAAATGGTTAAGCATGGAGTAGTAATGGATGTTACTAATGTAGAGCAGGCACAAATTGCTGAAGAAGCTGGAGCAGTTGCAGTTATGGCTTTAGAAAGAGTCCCAGCAGATATTAGGGCTAAAGGTGGAGTTGCAAGAATGTCCGACCCTGCTTTAATTGAGGAAATAATGGATGCTGTATCAATTCCTGTTATGGCTAAATGTAGAATTGGACATATATCTGAGGCAAGAGTTTTAGAGGCTATAGGAGTGGATATGATAGATGAAAGTGAAGTCCTAACTCAAGCAGACCCATATTTCCATATATACAAAAAAGATTTTACTGTTCCTTTTGTATGTGGTGCAAGAAATTTAGGAGAAGCTGTTAGAAGAATCTGGGAAGGAGCAGCAATGATAAGAACTAAAGGAGAGGCAGGAACTGGAAATGTTGTTGAAGCTGTTAGACATATGAGATTAATGAATGAAGCAATATCTCAACTTCAAAGAATGGACGATGATGAGATGATTCATGAAGTTGCTAAAAACTTTGCATATAGATATGCCCAACTTGCTAAAGAGGTAAGAGAAAGTTTTGGTTTTGAGGGAGAAATATTAGATTGTGAGCCAATATACTACAATTTTACATTAAATGATATAATTGAAGGAATTTATAATCTTCTATTAGAAATTAAAAAAATTGGTAGATTACCAGTTGTTAATTTTGCTGCTGGAGGTATTGCAACTCCTGCAGATGCTGCATTAATGATGCAGTTGGGCTGTGATGGAATATTTGTAGGTTCAGGAATATTTAAATCTGAAAATCCATTGGAAAGAGCTAAGGCAATAGTTGAAGCAACATACAATTATGATAAACCGGATATTGTAGCAGAAGTTAGTAAAAACTTAGGAGAGGCTATGCCAGGAATTGATATTAATATGTTAAATGAAGATGAAAAATTACAATATAGAGGTGATTAAGTAGTTTTAAAAGTTTTTTTAATTATTTTTATTTTACTTGTTATTTTTAGGTTTATTTAAATATTTTCTATTTTTCCAACTTTGTTTTAAGTTTCATAATAAAAGCAAGAAAAATTAATCAAGAATGTTAATAATATTATAATTAATTAGTTCATACAGTAAAAAATAAAACTAAATTTTTTCAGCAATATCTCCTAAAGCTTTTTCTACTCTTTTTACATTTTTAAATCCAACCCTTCTCAATCTTTCCATTACACCCTTTTGTAAATCTTTACCTCTATACTTTTTTCCAGGATTTCCAACATAATGAAATAGTTTTCCTCCTGGTTTAAGGATTCTATATAGTTCTTTATAAAATTCTTCACTATATAAATGTCCTGCTAAGCTAAATCTTGGTGGGTCATGGATTATTTTATCAAATTTTTCATTGTCAAACTCTTTAACTTTTTCAAAAGCATCTCCCAATAAAATCTCTATATCTCCAATAAATAATTCTTCACTATAAGGATTTATTTTAGCAAGCTCCAAAACATATGGATTTTTTTCAATAGTTATAACTTTGGCTCCTCTTTTGTATGACTCTATAGCAGTATATCCTAATCCCATACAAGTATCAAGAACAAAATCCCCATTTTTAACATTGATGGAATTTATTTTATTTAGAGTATCTTCATAAGGATTAACTTCTTTAGTTCTATGCATCCTTATTCCATTAATCTCAATAGTTGGAGGAATTGTTGGTACTAACTTAAAATAACCTTCTGGTGTTGAGATAGCTGCTTTATATAATTTATTTTCCTTTAAAAAATAAAGTGTGTTATCTTTAGATATCTTTTTTAAAGTTTTAAAATCAATCTCTCCCTCTGGAAATATTGCCTTATCATTTTCAATAATGATTTTTTCTTTTTTGTCTATCTTATTTAAATATAAATTTAAGTAAATTTTCTTACTATCTGCATTTAATATTTTTTTTGCTATCTCAGGAGTTATATATAACATTTATATCACCCCATAAAAATAAATATATAATCAAATCTATAAAAAAATAAAGTTTATATATTATTAAATGATACTTTAATATTGTTAATTTATTTTTAATTAATATTGTGAGGTGAAACCATGCACATAATGGAAGGATATCTTCCAATACAATGGTGTATTTTTTGGTATGTTCTTTCAGGGATAGTTTGGGTTTATGCGATTATACAGTTAAAGAAAATACTTTCTGAAAAACCAGAAGTTAAACCATTGTTAGCAATTTCTGGGGCATATATGTTTATATTAAGTTCTTTAAAAATGCCATCTGTTACTGGAAGTTGTTCTCACCCATGTGGTAATGGTTTAGGTGCTGTATTATTTGGTCCTGCTGTTACTGCAGTTTTAGCTTCTATTGTTCTTCTCTTTCAAGCATTGTTATTAGCTCATGGAGGAATAACTACTCTTGGAGCAAATACTTTCTCTATGGGGGTAGTTGGACCATTCTTTGGATACTTAACTTATAAAGCATTAAAAGGAAAAATAAACTCAACTTATGCAGTAGGTTTAGCAGCAGTTATATCAGATTGGATGACTTATGTAACAACATCAATACAATTAACTTTAGCATTCCCAGGAGATAATCCATTACATACATTTTTAGCATTTGCAACAGTATTCGCAGTTACTCAAGTTCCATTAGCAATAGCAGAAGGTTTATTAACTATGGTCATCTGGGACAAATTAAAAGAATTAAGACCAGATTTATTATTAAAACTTGGAGTTATTGATGAAAGTGAAGTTCCTAACGTATCTGTTGTAACTGAAGGAGGTGAATAAATGAATACAAAACATATTGTTATTCTTCTTATAGTAGCTGCATTAATGGTTTTTCCTTTGCTTTTTGTTAAAGGGGAATATGGAGGAGCAGATGACCAAGCAGAGGAAGTTATTAAAGAAATAGACCCACAATATCATCCATGGTTCCATCCAATCTGGGAACCTCCAAGTGGAGAAATTGAAAGTTTATTATTTGCCTTACAGGCAGCAATCGGAGCTATAATAATAGGATATTATATAGGTTATTTTAGAGCAAAAGCTTCACAATAAAATTTTTCTTTTTTATTATTTTTTAAGGTGAAAAATATGAAATATTCTATTGATTCAATAGCTTTTACAAACAATTTAAAAGATGTTAATCCAAAGTTAAAAGTTTTATTTTCTTTATTAACACTTTTAGTTATTGTTTTTTCAAAGTCATTTATTGCTCCTTTATTAGTGTTTTTAATATCTTCCTATTTAATTATTTTTAAAGCAAAAGTTCCTGCCAAGGTTTATTTTTATCTTTTACTCCCAGCTATTGGTTTTGGGTTATTTACTGTTGTTTTTATGGGATTTTGGTATGGTAGTGAAAAAATATTTAGTATCAACTTAGGATTTATTGAAATAGGTTTTACTAAGGAAGGACTTAATCAGGGTATATTAGTATTTTCAAGAATGTTAGGAGGAGTTTCAACAATGTTATTTTTAGCATTAACCACTCCAATGACACAACTTTTTTATGTGTTGAGATGGTTAAAATTACCCAAGGAATTTGTAGATATTGCTATGATGATGTATAGATATATATTTGTATTGTTGGATGAATTTATTACAATGAAAAATGCCCAAGAGACAAGGTTAGGACATAAAGATATTAAAACAAGTTATAAATCATTAGGATTATTAATGGCCAATCTTTTTATAAGAACTTGGGAAAAAGGTGAAAAGTTATTTATTACTATGAGCTCAAGAGGATATGATGGAGAGATTAAGGTTTTAAAAGAAATTGAAAATCCAAAATTGATATATGTTATAGGAATTATAATTTTTGAAATATTTATATTAATAATTAGTATCTTAACATCAAATATTAAGGTGTTCTAAATGTATATGATTGAAACAAGAGATTTATATTTTTCTTATCCTGATGGAACTCAAGTATTAAAAGGTATAAATCTTAAAGTTAAAAAAGGGGATATGGTTGCTCTTTTAGGGCCTAATGGTGTAGGAAAAACTACACTATTTTTACATTTTAATGGTATTTTAAAGCCCACTAAGGGAGAAGTATTAGTAAAGGGAGAGCCAATAAAATATAATAAAGAGGGTTTATTAAAAGTTAGAAAAACTGTTGGAATTGTATTTCAAAATCCTGATGACCAAATATTTGCTCCAACTGTTGCAGAAGATGTTGCATTTGGGCCATTAAATTTAGGTTTGCCTAAGGATGAAGTTGAGAGGAGAGTTAAAGAGGCTTTAAAGGCTGTAGGTTTAGAAGGTTTTGAGAATAAGCCACCTCATCATCTTAGTGGAGGTCAAAAAAAAAGAGTAGCAATAGCTGGAATATTGGCAATGGAGCCAGAGGTTATTGTCTTAGATGAGCCAACTGCTGGTTTAGACCCTATAGGAGCATCAAAGATTATGAAACTTTTATATGACTTAAACAAAAAGGGAATAACTATAATAATATCAACCCATGATGTTGATTTAGTTCCTGTATATGCTGATAATGTTTATGTAATGTATGGCGGGAAAATTTTAAAAGAAGGGTCTCCAAAAGAAGTTTTTAGTGATGTAGAAACAATAAGAAAAGCAAATTTAAGATTACCAAGAGTTGCCCATCTTGTAGAAATATTAAATAAAAAAGATAAAATTCCAATAGAAATGGGATATACTATAGGAGATGTGAGGAAAAATTTATTAAATTATATTAAAGAAAAATGTTAATTGCTTTCTAAACTTTTATTATTTCTTTTTTTGAAATAATATACTACTCCTAATATAATAAGCAATATTATCCCTAATACTATAAAACTAAAGTTAGATTTTGAATTTTTGACATAAACTTTTAAAGGTTTGTAATATACATATACGTTATAATCTCCTTCATCACTATCTCCTGCACATCTTATTTCAAGTGTTATTATATATGGTTTAGATATAGCATTACTATCAGGCTTTATAACAATAGCTCCAATTCCTGTTTCATTTGGATATAATGTTCCAACTAAATCACTTCTTACAGGATAATCAAATGGCTGACCAGAGTTTTTTATTGCAGATATTCTAACTCTCTCAGCCTTTTCTCCACCAATATTTTTTATTTTTATAAGAACTTTATTCTCTTTACCTGCTATAACAGTTATATTCTTTGTTAATATTTCAAACATTGGTTTTGGTTTTATATATATATCTATATATTTAGTTGTTTCTTTTAACTTATTTGATGGTGTTAAGTATGTTATAATTAAAGGTAGTTTATAATGTTGTGAAGATGCATCTTTATCAACATCTACATAGAAAGATACAATTTTAGAAGCTCCTGGAAGTAGGTTTCCAATATCTTTTATATTACAATTACTCCAACTATCTTTAAATGGATATGATGTTTTAAGATTAACTTTAACATTTTTTGCTTCAGTATGCCCATTGTTTGTTATTTCAACATCTATCCTAACATAACTGTCTCCTGCTTTAATTTCCTTAGGTTCTGTTATAACATTGGAAACATCTAATTGTATATCCCCTTTAACATAAGCTCCTAAAGAAATCTGTTCAGCTTTCTTACTACCATCATCATCTATCCATGTTATTACCACAGGAATAGAATAAACTCCTTCATTTGCATTTGGAGAGGTGTAGAACTTAACATTTATAGTTTTTGTATCACCTGGTTTTAAAGTTCCAATATAAAATTTATTTATATTTAATGGGGATACTATTAAGTTAGATAATGGAATTGGAGTAGGATAGAATATAGTTTTTTCTGTTGTTTTAGTTGTTCCATATTCAGATATTGATAAACTTTCTTTTCCAGCAGAGACTGAGTTTAATGTGTATCCAATATATATATTAACTTCTTTAGCTGTTCCAGTCCCTGTATTTTTTATTGTTATTGGGACTTCTTGAGTTTTTGATGGAATTAAATTAAAATCTCCAGAAATCTCAAAGTCGGCAGTTCCATATATAGGAAGATAATATACTTTAGTTATATTATAGTGGTAAGTTTGACCATCCTTAGTTACAAAATCATAACTGACAGATATATCAATTCTATAATCTCCAGATTTGGCATTTTCATTTACATGAAGTTTAAAGTAGGCAGTATAACTTTCTCCAATATTTAAACTGTCAATATAAACCTTCCCTTTAACAGGATTAACCTGCTTTAGCTCAAAAGGATAATGTGGTTTAATACTAACTACAATATTCTTAACTTTATTATTTTCATCATAATTATCATTATATATTTTAACCCATAAATCTACATCATCCCCAGGATGAATAATTTTAGGATTATATTCTGGCTCTCCTATTTGAATTGCATAGCTTTGCAATAAAACAACTGATAATATAATAAGCATTAAGAACTTTCTCATTTTATACCCTCCTAATTAATTTTTTAATATATGGTTCAATATATTTAATTTCTATAATTAACATTGCAGGGAGAAGAGTAAGGACAATAATCATTGAGAAGGTAATCCCAAGAGCACAAACTTTTCCTAAATTTTCCATTATTGGAAGAGGTGAAATAACCAAAGCTAAAAATCCTACAACTGTGGTTGCAGTTGTTGCTAAAACAGCACTTCCTGTTTCTACAACAGCAATCTCTATTGCCTTATCAATTGGATATCTTTTTCTTTCTTCATAGAATCTATGCATTAAATGGATTCCATAATCAATCCCTAACCCCAAGATTAAAGAACCTATTCCTGCAGTTGCCATATCTACAGGAATTCCTAATAATCCCATAGCTCCTCCAGTCCAAATAATTGCTATAATAATTGGTAATAGTGGAAGAAAAGAACCTACAGGTCTTCTAAAGTATAAAACTAAAATTATAAAAATCCCAATAAACCCAATAGCAGTTGTATATATTTGACTTTCATTCATCAATCTGTATAGCAATTCTCTCATTGGAGGTGTTCCTGTAGGTAATACTTCAATACCTGGAGGAAATGGAGCATCATCAATTCTTTCATAAACTTCTCTCATCAATCTAATGAGTTTTTTCTGATTATCTCCTTCATCTGTATATGCATAAATTGTTGTCATTGTATAATCTATATTAAATATCTTTAATCTTTCACTTTCTGGTAGTTTTTGAAGAATCTCTTTTACAGTTTCTATATCATTTGGAACTGTTCCATTATTTAGGGCAATAATTTTATCCACAGGTGAGGAAACTCCAGTTATTCCATTAACAGTTTTTAAACTATCTTCTAACTCTTTAATAGCCTTTAAAACCCTGGGGTCTCTAACATCAACTGCCCTATCTGGGTTATCTGATGGAACAACTTTAACAGCAATAATAATAACATCAGTCCCTCCAAACTCATCCCTAACATCATAAAATGTTTTAATTATTGGGTCATTTTGAGGTAGCATTTTTTCAAAAGCTGTTTGAAACTTAACATTTTTAGCAGAAATCATAGCAAAAACAGTTATTATTAAAACTATTGCTACCATAATAAATGGATGCTGTTCAGAAAATCTTGCTATTTTTTTTAAACATTTTCTTATCATCAACCATCTACCTCATCTAAAATATCACATATTTTTTTAGAAATTTTTTCCATTTTTTCCAAATTTTTTATTTTTTTAGCTAATTTCTCATCTACTTTTAGAGTTTTAAGTTCTTTTAATGTGTTGGTTATAATTTGATGTTTTTTAAAGGCAATATCTTTAATTGACTTAAATCCTTCATTTGCAACATAGTAATTTTTTCTATCTCCTTCAATCCATACTTTTTTTACAAATCCAAGCTCTTCAAGCTTTTTTAATGACATGCTCACATTTCCCTTACTAATTTTAAGTTCTTTCATAATATCTGAAATAGATAAAGGTCTATCTGAAAGATATAGAACTGCATATACTGCTCCAACTGATTTATTTAGCCCATGAAGCTTGGCAAGCTCTGAGAACATATTGATAATAATCTCTCTGGCCTCAGTCATAACAATCACAAAGTTTTGAATGTGTTTTGAATGTTCAGAATTTTTTGAACAAAATAATCCTAAAATAATATTATATAAAAAATTACCTGTTTAAAATTTTTAATACAAGATATTAAAAATATTAATATATATTATCCACATCTTTTAATTTTTATCTTGTTAAATATTTCAATAAATAGTACAATAACAGGAATGAACTCCAATCTTCCCAACCACATACCAAGAATACCAGCAATTTTAACAATTGCAGTAGATTTTACAGTAACTAAACCTAAAGATAGCCCTATATTACTAACAAAAGAAACACTATCAAAAATAGATACAATTGGATTATATCCCAAAGCCATAAAAAATACTGATAATAAAAAAGATGTTAATGAATATAATAAAAATAATGTTATAGCATCCCTAACTACTTGTTTATCTATTTTTTTTCCTGCTAATTCTTCATAAATTACTGCTGATTTTGGATAAAACACTCTTTTTATTTCATAATAAACAACCTTTAATAAAATTAAAAATCTTATTATCTTAACTCCTCCTGTAGTAGTTCCTGCACCTCCTCCAATAAGCATTATAAATATTAATAAAAATAATGAAAAATTACTAAGAGTAGTTATATTTATTGTTGTAAAACCAGTAGATGTTAATGCAGAGACAACAGTAAAAAGAGAATCAATAAAATCAATCTTGTCATATAAAAATATAATAGCAGATATAATAAATATAACAATTAATGCATATTTTGTTTGAATATCTTTAAACAATCTTCCTGTTAATATCTTATGATGAACTTGAAAAGATATAACCCCTCCAATAAGCATTATAATTATCATAACTATTTTTGATAAATCAGAATATGGAAAACTATCATTTTTTATACTCATTCCTCCAGTAGCTATTCCTGTAAAACATAAATTTATAGCATCAAACAATGGCATACCTGTAAGATGTAATAATAGAATTCCTATAATTGTATAAAATAGGTATATCCAAATTATTGATTCAATTGTATGTAATGAACTTGGATATATCTTTTCTTGTCTTGCCTCTGAAATATATAAGAGGTTTGTTAAATATCCTCCTCTTGTTAAAATTCCAGCAGAAAAAACTAATATTCCTACTCCACCAATCCATTGCTCTAAACTTCTACAAAACAAAATGGATTTTGGTAAGATTTCAACATTATTTATTAATGTCATTCCTGTAGTAGTCCATGCAGACATACTTTCATAAACAGAGTCTAAATAATTAAAATAAGGAATAGTCAAAAAAGGAATAGCCCCAATTAGAGAAGCTAAAAGCCAAGCACTTGCAGAAAACACCATGAAATCTTTTAATTTGACATTATTATTTAAATCTTTTTTAAAAATAATCTTTATTATTCTCCCCAATATTATACTACCCAATCCTGTAGATAAAAAAACAAAAATAGTTTGTTCATGATAATATAAAGCTACTATAATAGGAACTAATATAATCACTCCCAAAATTTCTAATATCCCCCCCAAAAGGTAGAAAATCATTTAAAACACATATATTTTTTTATCTAAAATATTTATAACTTCATACTCATCTGGTAATTCGTTGGCAATCTCTATATATTCACTATTAGCTATATCATTAATAATTTTCTCTAATAGGTATCTAACTTCATTATCATCAGTATAGATATGGGATTTTATATTATGCTTTTTTGATAATCTTGCTAAATCTCTTAAAAATAATTTTAATTCTGTTATTAAAGCTAAATATTTTTTAGCCTTTTCTAAATTTTCCTTTTTTCCTATTAAAACCATTGCAAGAGGTTCTTCTCTTGGTTCATATCTAAGATTACATATCTCCACAACTCTTGCAATAACACTTTCAGGAATTCCTGGAGGTAATATAAGTTCTTCTTCATCAATATTATACATCCTCATCTATATCCCATTTCATATTCAACTTCAGATTTTGGTTTTATTTTTACTAAAATGTAGTTTTTCATCTCACTTCTCTTTATAAAAGCTATATCTTTTAATGTATAGTTTCTTATTTTGACATTCTCTATTTTATCCTTGTATTTATCATAATCTAATTTAATCCTTAAACCATCTAATTGTGTAACTATTGGCATTGGAGATAAGATATTATAAATATCTTCAACTTGCTTTTCAATTTCATCCTTAACAATAACAGGAGGAATTACTGGAGGGTCATATGAAAGTTCTTTTCTTTTTTTGTTAATTAGTTGGGTTATAACATTTATCATTTCTCTTAATGCTCTTATCTCATCTCCATGTCTTAATCTGTGGCTTCTTCTTCCAAGATTTCCAACATATGGGTAAGGTATATCAACTTTTTCAGGCCCTCCAGTTACAACAACAGGGACCTCTACATCAAATAAATGGACCTTATCTTTAATACATGCATCAAAATTTCCCATAACATAAACAGCTAAATCATGCTCTTCTATTAATCTCTTTTCCTTTTCTCTAAGCATAGCTATATCTTTTCCTACACCTCTTGCTAATCCAATCATATTACTTTTTGCTCCAAATCTTCTTAAATATTCAGCTATATCACATGCAGTATGTGGTAAATGATGCCTTGATAAACTTGGAGCAACAACAGCTATTTCTGTTCCTGCTAAGGGAGTCTCTATTATTTTTCCTTTGTATTTTTTAGCTTCTTTTTTTAAGTTTTCTATTTCAGTTTGAGGAATAGCTAAGGTCATATATACATCTAACTGCATAACATGCTCCTGTAATATAAAGCCTCCAATATCTTCAATCCACTCCTTAAAAATATTATTTTTATAAACTCCTCCCTCATATCTTACTATCTCATACATAATCTCCCAACTTTTTAGGTGGTTCCCTTTTATGTTTATTCTTTTCTATTAACATAAAAACATGATTAACCTTATCAAAATCAATATTTAGCTCCTTACTAATTTCTTCCTTTGACATTCCTTTTTCATATAGTTTTAATATTTTATCTAACTCATCATAACTAATTCCGAGTTCTTCTTCATCTGTCTGTCCTTTCCATAATCCAGCTGATGGCTTTTTATTTATTATTTCTTCTGGAACATTAAGTTTCTTAGCTAATTCTCTAACCTCTGTTTTAAACAGATGTGCAATAGGCATAAAATCACAGGCAATATCCCCATGCTTAGTTCCATAACCTACATAAATCTCAGATTTATTTGCAGTACCAACAACTAATAAATTATATTTGTTTGCATAGTAGTAAAGAATACACATTCTTACTCTGGCCTTTAAATTTCCATCAGCAATTTTATCAAATTCTTTGGTTGGAACATATCCTCCTGCTCCAAATGCTTTTAAAACATCAGTAATATCTGCTATTATATACTTAATCCCAAGAATTTCAGCAACTTTAATTGCATCCTCAATATCTTCCTTTTTAGTATCTCTTTCAGGCATTATAATTCCAAGAACTTTATCCTTTCCAAGAGCTTTAACACATAAAAATGCAGTTGTTGAACTATCTATCCCACCACTTAATCCAATAACAACACCATTAGCATTAGCTTTTTCAACTGTCTCTCTTATAAAATCTATTATTTTTTCTATCATAATTACTCACTTTCTATTTATAATTAAAACTGGCTTAGTGGTATTTTTAACAACATACTCAGTAACAGAACCTAATAAAATCTCTTTTAAATTAGTTTCTCCATGGGAACCCATTATTATAACATTAACATCTTCATTTTCAGCATATTTAACAATCTTTTTATGTGGTGAGCCAGAGTCAATAATACATTTAACAGAGTATCCATACTTTTCAAGTTCTTCCTTAATTTTATTTATTTTCTCTTCAGCCTCATGTTTTAATTTATTAATTACCTCTCTCTCAGCTTCATCTTTTTTAAAGCTAAAAAATTTAATTAAACTTGATAAAATATTTTTTGTCTTTTCTTCTTCAATAACATGTAAAATAATAACTTCCTCTCCTCCAAGTTCTTTAAAAGTTTTTAAATGTTCTAAAACTAAACCAGAAGTTTCAGAAAAGTCTGTTGGATATAATATTTTTTTATACATAAATAATCACTCTCCTTTTAAATTTCTACTACTTCAACAGGTTCAAGAGGAATATTTTTTAAAACCCTTCCAATTGTTGATTTTGCTATTCTAATAGCATGTTCTTGATTTTCAGCATTAAAAACCTTCATACTTAATAATATTCCAACTAATGCAGTTCTTGCTACAACTAATACACAATCTATTAACTCTCCACATTTTGGACATATTGTTAAACCAACATCAACATCTACATAATTCAATCCAGCTTTGTTTAAGGTTTTCCCTATTTGAGAAATTGCCACTCTAATAGCATCTTCAGTATCATCAACATTTTTAACAATATATGCAGCCTGTAAAGTTACATGATAATTTGGCATATTTTTCTCACTTCATTAGAAATTTTTATTTATAAAATAATTAAGTTCATTAGATTTATAATTTTTCATAATTATAAACTTTCTTTAACTTCTTTAGCTATAGCTCTACTCAAACAAACTGGAACACTTTCTCCAATCTGATTTAAACAACTTCTTAATCCACCTGCAAATAAATGATAATCTGGATAACTCATTAATCTTGCCTGTTCTCTTGGAGTTAGTAATCTATCTTCATATGGATGAATAAAAAATCTTTTACCCATAACTGTCTCAGCTAATTTTAATGGATGTAATCTTACATAATTTCCCAATCTTCTACTTGCTCCTTTAAAATATAAAAAAGCGTCTCCCCAACCAAGTTTATGAACTCTATTTCTATATTTTTTTGGTAATGCCATATATTCATGATTTGGAACATCTCTTCACTTATACATTAAGTCTCCAATTGCTTCAATAACGTTGATTTTTTTTGTTTTTTCTGGATTTATTTCAATATTTGAAATAAAAACTCTCCTTCTAACTGATGGATTTCCATAATCTTCAGCTTTTAGTTCATTGAAATAGATATTTTCATATCCAACTTCTTTAAATTCCTTTATAATCTCTCCTCTAACATCCTTAATTCCTGGAACATTTTCCATAACAAATATTTTTGGTTGTAAATCTCCAACAATCCTTATATATTCTAAAACCAACCTTCCAGTTTCATCTTTATATAATCTATTAAATGGATTCTTTTCTCTTTTGGGATTTGCTCCAGTATAACCCTCACATGGAGGGCCTCCTATAATGACATCAGGCCTTTTTTTTGTTAATTTTAAGATATCAAGAGAATGGATATTTCTAATATCATCATTTATTACTATTGGATTTAAATCTTTATTATATGTTCCTAAAAATTTAAGCCATTTTATACTCTCTTCATCAAAAGGAATTTTAAAGGGATAAATTCCAACATATCCCTTTAATTCTTTTAATTTAAAATCATTTTCAACTTTTTCAAAAATAGTTCCATTAAAATTTAAAGCATAAGAAAAAGCAGCATCTTCTTCTAATTCAATGGATAAAATAGGTTTAAATCCCTCCTCAACAAATCCTCTACTAAATCCTCCTGCCCCAGAAAATAAATCTATAAATTTCATAATTCACTCTTGTTTTGCTTTTAACTCTTTTTTCATATCTTGGTAGATTTTAGTCCATTTTAATTTTCTTGGGTTTCTACCCATAAAATAACTTCTCTCACATTTTCTTGAACAAAAATAAAGAACTTTCCCATCTTTTTCTACATACATCTTTCCAGTTCCTGGTTCAATCTCATACCCACAAAAGCTGCACTTTTTCCATTCTGGCATAGTTATCTCCTCCTGTCTAATGGTCTTGCTTCTCTC
>JAJRSC010000010.1 GCA_024278985.1 archaeon | reverse complement strand
TATCTAAAATTTTCTTTTGTCCATTAAGTTCTTCAGCTTTTATTAATGTCCAGATATTATGGTTATAATAGATAGAATCAGAGAAAGCTTTTAAAGTTCTGAAAAATTTATTTTCCAACTAATTCATTGAAATCATCAGCTTTTCCATATTTTTTTAAATTTTTGGTAGCATAAACCCAATTAGCTAAATCAATAGCTTTAGATAAATCTATAATAAGAGCATAACCTAATTTTTTTGACATTTCAAAGGCTCCATAATAAACTCCATTTATTTTTATATTCTTAACTTCTTTTAAAAATAGCAATATTAAAAATCCTAAAAATGGCAAAGACCTAAAACTGTGGGTTATATCTAAAATAATCTCTTCATTTTCAGGAACACTTTCAAAAATTTTCTTAAAGAGAACCCATAAATCATCTTCTTTTTCAACATTTGGAATTTCTATAATATCATAATTAATTTTTTTCTCATTTAATATTCTTAAGAAGTTTTTAAGATTATCATGTTCTTTAACTTCAGGAGTAGCATAAATTATAACTCTATCAATATTAAAGAAGTTTATTAAGGCCTCTTGAATATATTTTGAAGTTAGTTCTTTATCCTTATACCTATATATTATATCTACATATCTCCCTAATCCTAAAAAAGTTAAAAGAATCATTATATCTCCTCTATTTTTATCCAACCTAATGGATAATTAATTAAATATCTAGAACGATTATTATTTTTTATTACTTCTTTAAATGGAAATTTTCTATATAAGTATCTAGTAATAGCCCTTGTAAATGGAAACTGGTCGTAACTATTTAATTTATTCTTATATTTAGTATTTAAAAATTTTTTAATACTTTCAAAGGATATTCCTTTCTTTTCTGCCAAAATATACATTGTTTTTGGTAAATATCCTCCACCAAAACCTATGTTTAAAAAGATTGTATTATTATCTGAATTCTTTATTTCATTCAATAAACCCTCATAAAATGTTTTTAACTCGTTATATACATTTTTATTATTTTTTGCTTTCTTTATATATTCATTTAATATATTAATTTCCCATTCACATATTTTTAATGATAATTCATTACATGCCAATTTAATTTTATTGAACATTTCATTACTACATTTAATTTTTAAATTGCCTATTGATTCATTTGGTTTCAACCCCTCAACATATATTTCAAACCTAAATTTTCCAATTTTTTCTTGGTTAGTATGATAAATATAAAATCTTTGAATTTTCAAGATATCTAACATGGAATTATTTATATCAATATCTGAAATATAGAACCTATTTTCATATATAGAAATTTTAATATCTTTGTTTGGTATTAAAGAACCTTTTTCAATTAATTCCTTAAAATTTTCATCGTTAAGATCTTTAAGTTTATCATATAACAAAGCTGTATTTATTGCTCCTTTAATAGAACTTCCTGGGATATAATAATTAAAATTTTGATGAATAAATTGTTTTATATTTTCTCTGTTCTCCTTAAAATCTTTTATTCCAGTAGTATATTTTCTAATTAAATATTTTTTAAAGGGGATAGATGTATTTTTATTTTCTAAATATTTTCTTATATCATCAAAAGAGTTCATATCTTTTATATTATCAACGATTTCATTTACTATCTCAAAGACATCATCTGAAATAATGTATTTTTCTAGGTCATTAAATAATTTATTTAAATTATATATTTCAATTAATAATCTATTTTTCTCCTCTTTTACAGTATAATCTAATTTTGAATACTCTCCTCCTTCTCCTTTCCAAATAAAAATGGGTGAAAGAGTTTTAATTTTTAATAATTTAGTTTCCATAATTATCCCCATCTAAATGGTAATAAAATTGGATTTCCATGGGCATAAACATTATGTTGCTTAAATTCAGAGGGTGCTATATCTCTAACCTCCCCTTCAAAACCTTTTTTAACAATACTTCCCTCTTTAATAGCTAAAATTCTTTTTTTTAATAACTTTTCATTAATTTCTTCAGTACTTGACTTCCAAATATTTTCTGTCCTTTTGGCTAATAATGAGAATGAATAAATATACCCTCCTATTTCAAATAATTTATAATATTCAATTTTATCCACATGTTCTTTTTTTGGAATTCCAATTCCTAAGGTCATATAATAGTCAGAATCTTCTTTTAAAATGTCTTTAAAATCTTTTATATTCTCTTTTTTAACCTTTTTAAAAAATCCCGCCCCTGAACTTCTTTCTCCACCTAAACCCTCATCTTCTATTAATCTTATTGCAGCTATGACCTTATTTTTTAATGTATTGTCCAATGCACTTAAATCCACTAAGAAGTAAAAACTTACATTTTTGTTTAGTTTTAAAAATTCTACACTATATAACTGTCCTTTTCCATCTTTTTGTAGTGTAATGTTTTTTATTCTATCCATTGCTATTTTATGCTCTATAAAGGTATCATACAACTTTATCTCTTTAAATATATCTTCTTTCTTTTCTTTTTCTTCTTTCTCTTCTTCAGTAACTAATATTGAAGGAAATTTTCTGTTTTTTGAATCTTTAAGTTTATAATCAATCTCTTTAAGGAACTCTTCCCATCTATTATTATAAATAATCTCTTTATAAAATTTAATTGACATAAATTTTATTTTCTTTATGTCTTTTGGTTTAATGTTAGTATATTTATCAAAATCTATATCCATTAAATTAGGATGCTCTGGTTTTGGAATTAGAAGTATATCATTATATTTATAAAACAAGGATGAAAGTTTTATATTTTTTAATTCCTGTATTTCCTCCTCATTTTCACCATAAAGTTTAATATAGTTATTAACTATAGCTGAAAATAAACTGTGAGAGTGAAAAATATCTGATGTTTTTTCTAAACTTCCCTCTCCAAAATGATATTTACTATTTACAGCTGGCTTTAATTCAAATAAATACATTATACTTCCCCCCTAAAAGGAAAAATTAATAGTTATATACTTTATCTAATTTATTAATTAAATCATCTAAATTATTAATATCTTTTTCTTCTTTTTTAGCACTCTTATCTCCTTCATAGTATTCTTTAGGTTTATTAACTATCTTCATGTTAGTAAATCTAACCTTTCCATAACCTCTACTTCCAGAACCTCCTAAATAATCATCTTCTAAAAGTTTCATACCTTCAATAAATTTTTTTATTAGTTCTTTATCCTCTTTTTTATATATGTTAAAGACAATTTCAAACTTAAATTTACTACCTGCTACAACTCTCTCAGTATTTCTAATACCTCCTTTTACAGTAGTTCCTTTAATTCTATCTATAGTATTTTCTACTTTTATCTCTAAATAATTATAATCTTTCTTACCTTCTTCTGGTTCTAAATATGCATCTCTTATAATAACTCTTCCAGGTTACTTAATATTTTTTGAATCATGAGGGCTAAATATTCTACATATATCACAATTTCCACAATCACACGGAAGATATGCATTTCTTTTATTATCAAAACTATATTTTCCTTCTTTGACTTCTAACAAACTTCTAATTTTTCCTTTTAATGAACTTCCAGGAATTAAAACATTACCAAATACATCTTTAATTACAGGATTATCAGTTCCACCAATTTTTAAGGTTTCTTTAGTTCCTCCTATATGCATTCCTGTTAATAGTTGAATATACCCATTTATAATTATTTTACCCTTTAATGTAATTTTATTTTCCATTTATTTCCCCCCATATTCTTATTGTTGCTTAGCATGGATTTTATGATATGCTACAACTGATTCATAAAACCTCTTAAAACTTTTGAATTTATTGATATCGTCATTTATTTCATCAATTAATCTACTAAATGTTCCTGCAAATTTTCCTAAAGTTTCTTTTTTTTGGATATTTGTCTCTTTACCAAATGTATAAACCATTTTTGGTTTTAAAAATACTAAATCTCTGTACCAATTATCATCTTTTTCATCAATTCTTAAAACATAATCATAAAATTCTCTAAACTTTGAAGATGAAATATTTTTAAACTCTTTTCCCAACTTTTCTGCAATTTCTATAACTTTTTGAGCATTATTTTTGTTTATATTTAGGACGGTTTTTATTTCCTCATCAGACATAATACACTTAATTAACTCTTCTGGATTTTGATGTCTCATTTTATCCCCTCCTATTTCTTAATTCAACAATCTTAGCAGAGACTTTTAAATCATTGAAACTTAGCTTTACATTATTAAATATAACTTTATGAACTTTCTTCTTAATATACTCCTCCAAAAATTTTACATTTTCATCTAACTCCTCACCCTTCTTATAATTTCTATGTAGATAGTAAAGAGTTCTCCAATAGTATGGAAGGTTAATAATAATCTCCCCATTTTTTTCTTTAACCACTTTCTCCAATCTTTCCCCAACTATTTGAGCAATATGGAGGAGTCTTTTCTTATCTGTGTTTTTAATTGCTTTTTCAAAATTATTCTCTAATGTTTCCTCATTAAATTCTGATATTAATTCTTTTATAGATTTAACTTCATTGAAAGATTCTATTAAATCTTCTAAGACCTTTTTATTTTCAGAGATTAATTTATCCAATTTTTTTAATTTCTCAAAATACGTCTTAGAATAATAAACTTCTAAGTTCCAGTTCATTGGGCAGTTAAAGATAGTTAATGAGTTCTTTTCAATACTTCCTAATCTGTTATTTTTACTAACATCTAACTCTTCTTCTGCCATCTCTACTGCTTTTCTAAGTTCAAATTTTGGATTTGCTATATGAATTCCAGCACTTAATGTTATAAATGGATTATAACAAACAAATTCATCAAATTTTTTCTTAATTTCTTTAGATAACTCCCAAATAGCATCCCAAGCTCCAACTATTAAAGTGTCATCTCCTCCAGCATAAACTAAATAAATGTTATCTTTATAAAGTCCTTCTCCAAATTTTCCACTTTTTATTAAATAAGGAATATATCCAGCAAAGAACAAAGTTAAGAAAGAACTTAATGTACTCATTCTTGATATTGAAGCATAATCTCCTAATCCTTTCATAAATAAAACTCCAAGATTATCAACATCCATTTTTAAAATTCCAATTTTATTAGTTCCAGTTCTTCCATCAGCTTTTTCTGCCAATTCACTAAAATCTAAGATTTTATTTTCTTCTAATGGGAATGCTATCCCCCAAAGTTTGAAGGGAATTAATAACTCTCCATTATTATCTGGTAAATTATACTCATTTAAAAAATAGTTTAAAAACTCATCATCATTCTCAAAGACTTTTAATTTCTCTTCAAACTCTTTTATTATAGGTAGGTCTAAAAAGGATATTTCTTTTTCAAAAGCATTTGTATGGTATTTTTGATTAAAATTAATTTTATTTTCTTTTTGATACTGTTTTAAGATATCAGCTAAAGCGATAAATGAAGCACAATATTTACAAATATCTTTTTCATTTAAATCAACATTGTTATCTTTATTCTCAAATTCTTCTTTTTTAAATTCTAACTTACAAATTTTACACTTTTCTTTACCCTCTTTTTCCTCTTTAAATATTTCATTTATTTTATATTTGAATTTTTCAAATTTCTTTTTATTTGTTTCTTTTCCAACTTCTTCCCATTTTTTACTAAAGTTTTTAAAATCTTCTAATGCAACATCCACCTTAACCAAATTTAAATAAAGTTTAGTTCCAAACATTTTATAGAGAATATCATTTATTGTTCTCTCAAATTCCTCTATTTTTTTATCTTCAACATTATAACCTAAGATATAGAAATGTCCTCCTCCACAGAATAAAATATTTGCTATAGGTAAGTTAAGTTCTTTACATATATATTTAGCAAAATATTCAGTTAAAAAATCTAAGTAAAAACTTCTACCTTTAAGAGATTTATTTGCATATTTTGAGGTTATTGTAAAAATAAAATCTTGTATTCCTGAGATATCTCCATGAATAAGAGAAAATAATTTATCATTCCAATTTTTTTCATTTAAATAATCTTTTAATTTATCATCAGTTAATTTTCCTTTTTTATATAATATATATAAACAACATGCAATTGCACAGGTTGTTTTTGAGTGGTCATATAAAGAGACATCTGGGAGGGTTTTTCCTTTTTCCCAATAAGTTGCTGAAGGAATACACCAACAGTATTTTTGTATAAGTTGTAAAAGCGCTTCAAAATTTTTTATTTTTGATAATTTTTTATTAAATTTCTTCTTTAAATTTTTATAATTACCCTCAAAATATTCTTTTTTTGGAAATATAGCTTCAGATACCATCAATTCTACTAAATTATATTTTCTTCCTTCATTATAGTTTTCCCTTATATATATTTCTTCAAATATTGGAAATAATCTTTGATATAATCTACTCTCTGTTATTTCCTCCACGTCCTTTCTTCTTTCCCCACTACTTAACCAATCTGCTAATTTAACAATATTTACATAATATTTATTAACATTTTTATTATGATGCATTCCAACAATTTCCTTAATAATTCTAATTTCCTCATCAGAAAATTTAAAATTAAATTTTTTAAACTCTTCATCAATAAATTTAATTCCAGATTTTTCATGTCCATAACTATTTTTATATAGTTCTTTATCTCCTCTATATCCTGCTCTTTCCAACAATTTCCCAATGTCATGTAATAATGCCCCTACCATTAAAGATTTATATTCATCCATAAGAATCCTCATAAATATCATTTATCATAAATATAATATTATAATTAATTCAATTGTTATATATATACTTAATCATTGAAATCTATAATATCGTGAGATTATGCTAAATAAAGCAACACAACCAGAGGATTTTCCAGAGGATAGATATGAGATATTAGACTATATTAAAGAAAACTCTCCAGAGAAGATAATGATTATTGGAGGAGTTGATACTGGAAAAACAACATTAGTTAATTTTTTGGCTAAAAATTTAAAAGACATTGCAATTATTGATGGGGATATAGGTCAAAAGAGTATTTTACCTCCTGCAACTGTTAGCTTAGCTTATACAAAAGAAGAATTTTTAAACATTTCAGAACTTTCTCCTGAAAAACATTATTTTATTGGTTCAACTGCTCCAGCTCAATTTTTTGGTGATTTAATTGTTGGAATAAAAAAACTGTCTGATTATTCAGAGAAAAAATTGACTATTATAGATACAACAGGATATATTTATGGACTTGGAGCAGAAATAAAAAGATTAAAAATAGAATTAATAAAACCTGACGTAATTTTAGCCCTTCAAAAAGGTAATGAACTTAATTATATTTTAAAACCATACATAGATAAAGTTAAATTTTTAGAAGTATATAGAGGTGTTAAGAAGTATAACAAGGATGAAAGAAAAAATATTAGAGAAGAAAAATGGAAGGAATATTTTAAAAATAGTATTGAAAGAGAGTTTAACTTTGATGATATCTATATCTCTGGTAGTAAGGCATTTTATGGTGAGGATATTGATGAAAATTAGAAATATCTCTTAGAGGAAATATACAAGTGGAATGTTCTATTTTGTAAAAAAATGGATGGAAAATATACAGTTGTTAAAATTGATAAAGAAAAAATAAATAGATTTGTTGATAAAAATCTAATCTTTTATATAGAACCAGAGAGATTTAAATATCTTTTAGTAGGATTAATTAAAGATGGTTTTTGTTTAGGTGTTGGGATAGTTAAAGAAATAGATTTCAAAAACAAAACTCTTAATATAATAACACCTATTGAGGATAAAGTTGATGAGTTAAGATTTGGAATAATAAAATTAACTCCTGAAGGGGTTGAACTTCAATATTTAGATAGAGAACTTTTATAGGAGAGGGATAGAGATATGAAAATGCTATTAATACATGCTGATTATCTTGAGTTTGAAGCAAAAGAAAAAACAAAGATTGCTGAAGAAACTGATATTTTAAATGGTAGAATGGAGGAGTGTTTAGTTGCCTTTATTGCTGTAGAGAAGAAGGATGATGAAGAGAATCCTCAATCAGTTGTAAATAAGGCAGTTGAAGAGATTGAAAAGCTTGCAAATAACTTAAAAGTTAATAATATTGTTGTCTATCCTTATGCACACTTATCTAAAAACTTGTCTTCACCTAAAATAGCTCTTGAAGTCCTAAAAGATATTGAAAAAAAATTAAGAGAAAATAATTATAATGTTTTAAGGGCACCTTTTGGATGGTATAAAGCATTTAAATTAAGTTGTAAAGGACATCCATTAAGTGAATTGTCAAGAGAAATTTATCCTGATGATGAAAAAGTAGAAGATAAAGAAAAGATACCCTCTAAGTTTTATTTAGTTAAAGAAAATGGTGAACTTATAGAAATTAATAAAGATAATATTAATATTATTGAAGATGAAGAACTAAAATCTTTAGCTAAATATGAGTTGGGAATAAAAGATAAACAAGAAAAAGAGCCAGTTCATATTAAAATTATCAAAGAAAAAGATTTTTGTGATTATGAACCTTCCTCAGACCCAGGACATTTTAGATGGTATCCTAAAGGTAAGCTTATAAGAGATTTATTGGCTGAGTATGTTTATAATTTAGTTGTGTCTTATGGAGCTATGCCTGTTGAAACTCCAGTTATGTATGATTTGAGTGTTAAACCAATAAAAGAACATGCTGATAAATTTGGGGAAAGACAGTACAGATTTAGACAAGGAAATAAAGAGTTAATGTTAAGATTTGCAGCATGTTTTGGGCAATTTATGATAAAAAAAGACATGTATCTCCTTCCAAAATATCTCCCTCTAAGATTATATGAGCTATCTACATACAGCTTTAGATATGAACAAAGAGGAGAACTTATTGGATTAAAGAGATTAAGAGCCTTTACTATGCCAGATATGCATACTTTATGCTTAAACTTAGAGCAGGCATTAGAAGAGTTTGAAAATCAATTTTGGATGTGTTTAAAAACTGGAGAGGACTTAAATGTAAGCTATAATGTAATATTTAGATTTGTTGAGGACTTCTTTAATGAATATAGAGATTGGATTATGAATTTAATAAGTAAATATATTAATAAATATAAAAAATATGTTATTCTTGAAATACTACCTAAGAGAAAACACTACTGGGTTGGAAAAGTTGATATTGCAGTTATTGATAGTTTAGGAAGGCCTATAGAAAATCCAACTGTCCAAATAGATGTGGAAAGTGCTAAAAGATTTAATATTAAAGTTAAAGATAGCTATCCTATCCTTTTACACTGCTCTCCAACAGGTTCATTAGAGAGAGCATTATGTGGAATATTAGAAAGTGAAGGAAAAAGAAAGGATAAGCTTCCAACATTGCCGTTATGGTTATCTCCTATCCAGGTTAGAGTTATTCCTGTCTCTGATAAGTATATAAACTATGCAATAAAAATAGCTGAGAAACTAAGAGAAAATAATATTAGAGTTGATGTTGATGATTCTGAGGCAAGAGTTGGAAAAAAAATAAGAACTGCTGGAAAGGAATGGATTCCTTATATTGTTGTTGTTGGAGAGGATGAAGTTAAAAATAATATATTAACTGTAACTATAAGGGAAAAATCAACATTAAAAAATCAATATAAACAACATATGACTACAGAGGAGTTAATTAAAGAAATAAAAGAAAAAACTAAAGATTATCCATTTAAGCCATTACCATATCCTATGTTTGTATCTAAACAACCAAAGTTTCATTAAATTTTATCTTAACTCTAAAACTTTTTTCTTCTCTTTTTCTGCAACACTTAAACAGAGAAGACACATAACACAGAAACCTTTTAATGGTAATTTTTCTGACCTTGTTAATTTTAAGGTTTTCATTGGACAAACTTTAACACATGTTCCACATTTTTTACATAAATATGGACTATATTCAATTCTATTATATTCTTTTCCATTATGTTCAATTTTTCCAACTTTTAATGCTCCATTTGGACAAGCAACTGCACAAGCTCCACAAACGATACACATTCTAACTTCTTTTTTCTTATCATCTACGACAATCGCATCTGTTGGACAGACAGAAGCACATTTCTTTAAAATATCGAAATCTTCCTCTACAATAACTAAACCTTCATCAGTTATTGGATGAGGAGAACTTAGCTTAACATCTAACTCTATAGCATCAACTGGACAAACCTTAACACATAACTTACAAGCTGGACATGCCTTAGGTGGAATTACTATAAGATTCTTTTCATCTACTTTTAACATATTTCCTGGACATATCTCAACACACTCTAAACAATATATACATTTATTTTCATCAATTTCAAACTTTTTGATTTCTTTTCTTCTTTTTTTAGGTATTCTACCAGCTACATAAATAGCGTTCCATGGACATGTTTGGGCACAAATTCCACAGTAGATACACTTACTTTTATCGATAACTGCCTTGTTGTTTTCTATAGTTATTGCATTTACAGGACATTCAGGAACACAAATTTCACAACCTACACAATCATCTGTAACTATTATCGGCTCTTTAGGAACTTCTATTTTTCTTATTGGTTTATCTATTACTCCAGGTAAGGAAATGATTTCAATAGGACATACTTCTATACATTTTAAACATAAAACACAATGTCCTTTTGAGTATGGAAAATTATCATCAACTTTCTTAATTCCTATAGAACATACTTCTTGACACTTACCACATTTTTCACATTTATGTCCTAAATATCTAATTCTTTTTAATTTTTTTCCTTCTAATTCTATTTCTTCCTCAACTAATGCTCCTGTAGGGCAGGAATTAACACAATTAAAACACAATGCACACACTTTAAAATGGTCTATATCAATTGCCATATTTGGACATTCTGCCTGACATGCATAACATACCAAGCATGCCTCTTTTTGAATTTGTATTGCCAAAGTATCCCCCTGAATATTTAATTTTAAATTTAAAAAAGTAGTTTTTAGTTTTTAAATAATATGCTCACAACCTCCCAAATTGGGTTCGGTTGTGAGCTTATTCACTTTTTATTATTTTTATAGTTTTTCCTTTTTCATCTTTAATAATTATATGAGCAGCACATGAATATCAAGGGTCAAAGGCTCTTAAAACCATTTCTATTAAGTTTAACTTATATTCTTCAATTTTAACAGTACTCTCATTTTTTCCCATTATCCTCACCTATAATATTTTTTCTATTGCTTGAATAATCGCTTTTTCCATTGCTGGAACATTGTGAGTTGAAGCAACAATCATATTTGCCTTAACAACAATTCCATTATCGTCAGTTTCATAGTTGTGAATTAAAACACCTCTTGGAGCTTCAACAACTCCAACACCGAAACCAGCTTTAGGTTCAACATTTGCCTTAATATTATCTGAAACTATATCATTATCTTCAAGCAATATTTTAGCTTTTTCACAGGCTTCTACTAATTCTATCATCCTTGCATAGTGATATGCTAATGACTCTTTAACTGGAAAATCAAACATTTCGAGGTATTCTTTTCTTAATTCTTCTGCTAAATCTGTTTCCATTTAATCTGCAACATTTAACATTGCCAATGGTCCAACTCTATAAACCCCATCAGGGAATCCAGCTTTTTTATAGAATGGATATTTTGAATAGTTGTAAGGAACTACTTGCTCTCCAATATAATCAAGATACTCTTGAGGAGCAAAATCTATTTTTTCATTTCCATCAGGGGACATAAATCTTAAAGTTCCATCATAAAATGTATGTTTTCCTTCATTTAATAATCCTAAATACCAGGTATCTATAACTCCCAATTCCTTAACTTTATCCATAAATTTATTTGTTACTTCTTTTACAACATTAACACTTTCTGTTGCATATTCAATAATCTTATCAATCTCTTTTAAAAGTTCATCTCTTTCTTCTTCTTTCATACTTTTACTAATTCCCCCAGGAATTCCAGTAATTGGATGTATTGGCTTACCTCCAGTAATATCAACAATTCTCTGTCCGAATCTTCTTAAAGCAATTGCCTTTTTAACTAAATCAGGGTTTTCTTTAGCTAATCCTACAATATTTCTTATTTCTGGAGCTGCATTTACACCTAAAATAAAATCAGGAGCAGCTAAAAAGTAAAAGTGTAATGCATGACTATGAATTATATTCCCCAATAACATTAATTCTCTTAATTTAGCAGCTGGTTTTGGAATTTTTACATTCCAAGCATCATCAATTGCTTTAACACTTGCTAAATGGTGAGGAACTTGGCAAATACCACAAATTCTTGGTACAATTCTTGGAACTTCCTCAGCAGGTCTTCCTACTACAAACTGCTCAAATCCTCTCACTGCAGTTATACTTAGTTTAACTTCTTTTGGCTTTCCATTCTCATCTAAAACTATTATAACCTTACCATGCCCTTCTACTCTTGAGATTGGCTCAATACATATTTTTCCCATAAAATTCCCCTTTTATTTTATTTTTCTGTTAATTAAGGCTGCTGGTAATGTAAATCTATTTAATAACCCTATTTTATCAGGAATTTTTAACGCCTCTTCAATATTTGCATTGGCAAATGTGTTTGCAATCTTAGCACCTAAATCTAAAACAGCATCAGTTTTTCCAAAACAACCTCTACATGGCATTCCAGCTCTGGGACATTTAGCTCCACATCCAGCTCTTGTTCCAGAACCTAAACAGGTATATCCTTGTTCAAATAAACATATTCCCTCTATTGGTTTATCCTCATAACTTCTTTTATATTTTTTAGGAAATACTTCCTCTTTTTTAAGAGGACATTCATCACATACTATTTTTTTAGGTAATTCTGGCTCTTTTCCTTCAATTATTGCTGTTAGTACTTTTTCTATTAATTCTGGTGTTGGAGGACATCCAGGGATTAGATAATCAACTTTAACAAAATCAGATATTGGTTTAACAATATCTGTTAATTTTGGAATTTCTTCACAAGGAATATCTCCTTTATTATTTGTTGAATCTGTTGAATATACAACATTTAGCAATTCATTAACTTCATATAAGTTTCCTAATCCTGGAATTCCTCCATAAGCTGCACATGTACCAAATGCTACAACTTTTTTAGATTTCTCTCTTATTTCATGTAGTAAATGCTCTTCATGTTCGTTTCTTATTCCTCCTTCTACTAAGAATACATCAATTCCATCAGGTATTTCTTTTATATCAGCTAAAATAGGAGCATATACTATTTCAATATTTGGTAAGATTTCAAGAAGTTTATCATGTAAATCTAAAAATGCCATATGACATCCAGAACATCCACATAATTGAATAATTCCAATCTTTACCAATGATATCACCTTTTTTTAAATTAATTTAAATTTTTTAAAATAGTTCAGCTCCCCCACTTAGGGGGCGGTTGTCCTTCTGGTCCCTTTATTAGGGTTCCCAGAAGGACTCATCCCATACTTTTATTTTACTGGAGCTTGAGAGGGTTAGGTCCCAATTTTTTAATTCTTTCTGTTAATTCAGTTGAAGCTTTAGCAAACTTATCAGCTTCAGCAGCAGACATAAAGTACATTTCAATTCTATCTCTTCCTAATCCAATTTCATCCAATAATTCTTTTAGGAACCTAACCCTCTCCTCAGCTCTGTAATTTCCAGATTCATAAACACATTCTCCTTTTTTTCAACCAACAACCATTACTCCATCTGCCCCTTTCTGGAAGGCTCTTAATGCAAAGGTAATATCGAACCTTCCAGTACAGGGGATTCTTATAATTCTAATGGATGGAGGATATTGCATTTTACTGGTTCCTGCTAAGTCAGCAGCTCCATAACCTCATTGATAACAACAAAATGCTATAATTAATGGTTCCATGTTCCCATCCTTTTACTTTTTTATTTTTTGGGTCATCAGCCCATTAAAGGGCCTCATCTAAAACATTTTAGGCTTTAACTTTAGTTTTTTCTTTACCTTCTTTTTTACCATAATGTATTAATTTATGTATTTCAATAACTGCATCGATTTCAGGAATTATTTGTTCATCTCTATAGTATCTTAGTTGCATAGCTCCACTTGGACAAACTCCAGCACAAGAACCACAACCCTTACAAGCAACATCATCAATTGCAGCAATTAAATGACCATCTTTTTCTCTATATGATATAGCATTATA
Organism: archaeon; assembly: GCA_024278985.1. Classification (GTDB taxonomy): domain Archaea; phylum AGJL01; class Methanococci; order Methanococcales; family Methanocaldococcaceae; genus Methanocaldococcus. The sequence goes on along the minus strand of JAJRSC010000010.1, from coordinate 6,743 downwards.
TGGACAAACTTTAGCACAAACTTGACATCCACCACAAATTTCTTCATTAACAACTGCTCTAATCATCTCTATTTTAACTTTACCCTGAGACATTGGTATAGCAACTGCACTTGCAGCCCCTTTTGCTTGAGCAACGGTATCAGGAATATCTTTTGGTCCCTGAGCTACTCCTGCAATTGCAATACCATCAACTTTGGTATTAACTGGAGCTAATTTTGGATGTAACTCTTTAAAGAATCCATCAGGACTTAATTCTAATCCAAGCATTTTGGCTAATTTTGGATTATCAGGTCTTGGAGATAAACCAGCTGATAAAACAACTAAATCAACTTCTAACTCAAATACTTCTCCTAATAATGTATCTTCAACTCTAACAATTAAGTTTTTAGTTTTTGGATCTTCAATAATACAGGCTGGTCTTCCTCTAATAAATTTAACTCCAAACTGTTCTTGAGCTCTTTTATAGTATTCTTCATAACCTTTACCAAATGCCCTAATATCCATATAGCAAATATAAACTTCAGCATCTGGATGGTGTTGTTTAATTAACTGAGCATTTTTTAAAGCAAACATACAGCAAATTCTTGAACAGTATGGCTTATTAACTTTTAAGTCTCTTGAACCAACACATTGGATAAATAAGTATCTTTTTGGAGTTTTTCCATCACTTGGTCTAATTTCATGCCCTCCTGTTGGACCTGCTGGGTTAATCATTCTTTCTAATTCTAAGGTAGTTATAACATTGTCATATATACCATATCCATATTCTTCTTTTTGAGTACAGTCAAATTCATCATATCCAACTGCATTAATAATAGTTCCAACTTTAAGTTTAATTTCTTCAGGTTTTTGGTTGTATCTTATAGCATTTGGACCACAAACTTTTTCACATAATCCACATCTTATACAGTGTTCCATATCAATTGTATAAACTAATGGAACTGCTTGAGGGAATGGAACATATATTGCTTTTCTTGTACCTAATCCTAAATCAAATTCATTTGGAACCTCTATTGGACAAACAGATGCACAGATTCCACAACCAGTACAGGCATTTTCATCTACATATCTTGGTTTTTTTTCTATTGTAACTTCAAAGTTTCCAATATATCCACTAACTTCTTTTAATTCAGCGTATGTTATAAGTTCAATATTGGGGTGGTTCGCAACGCTAACCATCTTTGGGGCGAGAATTCACAGCGCACAGTCATCAGTTGGGAATGTCTTAGCAAGTTGAGCCATCCTTCCTCCAATAGATGGCTCTTTTTCTAATATATAAACTTTAAATCCTTGGTCTGCTAAATCAAGGGCTGCCTGAATTCCTGCTATTCCTCCACCAATAATAAGACAAGATTTATCAACATCAACAATTTTTTGAGGAACATCTTCTAATCTTCTTGCTCTTTCAATTCCAGCAACAACTAACTCAATAGCTTTTTTGGTAGCTTCTTCTTTATCTTGCATATGTACAAATGAATCATGTTCTCTCAAATTAACAAACTCTAAATAATAAGGAGATAATCCTGCATCTTTTATACAATTTCTAAAAGTAGGCTCATGTATCTTTGGAGTACATGCTGCAACTACAATTCTATTTAAATTATACTTCTTTATATCTTCTTTTATTATATTTTGTCCTGGATCTGCACAAAAGAATGTATAAGTTCTTGCAACAACTACTCCATCCAATTTTTCAACAAACTCTCTAACCTTTTCACAATCAACAACTGCTCTAATATTTGTTCCACAATAACAAATATAGACTCCAATCCTTGGAGTCAAGATAATCACCTCCATCTACATTAAATTTAATTAATAGGATATATATAAAAAAGTATATTCTCAAGCTACTTAATAAATGTTATTAGGAAAAATAATTTAATGTTCTATGCAAACAATAGCATAGTAATTTAAAATAATAAGTAGTATTAAATGATTATTTAGGTGATATTATGAAGGTAAAAGTATTTGATACAACACTAAGAGATGGAGAGCAAACACCTGGAGTTTCTTTAACACCATCAGAAAAGTTAGAGATTGCTAAACATCTTGATGATTTAGGTGTTGATATTATAGAAGCAGGTTCTGCAATAACATCTCAAGGGGAAAGAGAGGCAATAAAGTTAATTGCTAAAGAGGGATTAAATGCAGAAATATGTTCATTTGTTAGAGCTTTAAAGATTGATATAGATGCTGCTTTAGAGTGTGATGTTGATAGTGTTCATTTAGTAGTTCCAAGCTCAGATATTCATATAAAATATAAACTTAAAAAAAGTAAAGAAGAAGTTTTAAAATCAGCTATAGAAGCAGTAGAATATGCCAAACAACATGGTTTAATTGTTGAATTATCTGCTGAGGATGCCACAAGAGCAGATATTAATTTTTTAATAGAATTATTTAAGAAAGGAGAAGAAGCAAAAGCTGACAGAGTTTGTGTATGTGATACTGTTGGAGTATTAACTCCCCAAAAATCTCAAGAATTATTTAAAATAATAACATCAAAAATCTCTCTCCCAGTTTCAGTTCATTGCCATAATGATTTTGGTTTAGCAGTTGCAAATACCTGCTCAGCAATAATTTCAGGAGCTAAACAGTGCCATGTAACAATGAATGGAGTTGGAGAAAGAGCAGGAAATGCTGCCTTGGAAGAGGTAGTATGTGCCTTAAAATTCCTCTACAATATTGACACAAATATTAAGTTAGAAAAGTTATATGAAGTTTCAAGGGTTGTAGCAAGATTAATGAATCTTCCAGTTCCTCCAAATAAGGCAATAGTTGGAGACAATGCATTTGCTCATGAGGCAGGAATACATGTAGATGGATTAATAAAAAATACTCAAACATATGAACCAATATCTCCTGAAGTTGTAGGAAATAGAAGAAGAATTATTTTAGGAAAACACTCTGGAAGAAAGGCTTTAAAATTTAAACTTGATTTAATGGGTATTAAAGTTAATGAAGAAGAATTAAACAAAATATATAAAAAGATAAAAGAACTTGGTGACTTAGGGAAGTATATTACTGACCATTATTTATTAGTTATAGTAAATGAAGTTCTTGGTAAAGCAGTTGAAGAAAAAATAAAACTTGAAGAATTAACAGTTGTATCAGGAAATAAAATAACACCTATTGCCTCAGTAAAATTATTATATCCTGGAGAAAAAATAACCTTAATAGAAACTGCCTATGGTGTTGGACCAGTTGATGCAGCAATAAACGCTGTTAGAAAGGCTATAAGTGGAGTTGCAGATATTAAATTAGAGGAGTATAAAGTTAATGCAATTGGTGGAGGCACTGATGCCTTGGTAGAAGTGGTTATAAAACTAAGAAAAGGTACTGAGATAGTTGAAGTTAAAAAGTCAGATTCAGATATAATAAGAGCCTCAATAAATGCTGTTATGGAAGGAATTAATTTACTTATTTAGGAGGGATATTTTTGGATATATTAATAGTAAATGATGATGGGATATATTCCCCTTCTTTAGTTTCACTTTACAAAGCTTTAAAAGATAAATTTAAAGATGTTAATATAACTATAGTTGCACCAACAAATCAGCAAAGTGGTATTGGGAGAGCTATAAGTCTGTTTGAACCATTAAGAATTTCAAAAGTTAAATTAGATAAAGATATTTATGGTTATGCAGTTTCTGGAACTCCAACTGACTGTGTAATATTAGGAATATATCAAATATTAAAAAAAGTGCCTGATTTAGTTATATCTGGAATAAATATAGGAGAAAATTTAGGTACTGAAATAATGACCTCTGGAACATTGGGGGCAGCATTTGAAGCAGCTCATCATGGAGCTAAAGCATTGGCATCATCCTTACAAATGACAACTGATGACTATAAATTTAGTGAAGTAGGAATACCAATAGATTTTACAATTCCAGCAAAAATTACTGCTGAAATAGCTGAAAAATATTTAAAATATGATTTACCATGTGATGTTTTAAATTTAAATATTCCTGAAAAAGCTACTTTAAAAACTCCTGTAGAGATAACAAGACTGGCAAGAAAAATGTATACTACTCATGTAGAAGAAAGAAAAGACCCAAGAGGTAGGCCATACTATTGGATTGATGGGTATCCTGTTTTTGAAGAGGAGGAAGATACTGATGTATATGTTTTAAGAAAAAAAGGACATATTTCAATTACTCCACTAACATTAGATACAACAATAAAAAACCTTGAAGAATTTAAAGAAAAATATAAAGATATCCTAAAAATTTAAATCTTTTTTAGCCAAGATAAATCATTTTTATGAAGTTCTCTAATATCTGTTAGATTGTATTTTAACATTGCTAACCTACTAAATCCAATACCCCAAGCTAAAACTGGCTTATCTATTCCTAAAGGTTCTAAAACTTCTGGCCTAAATATTCCAGCTCCTAACAATTCGAGCCAACCTTTACCTTCTAAATAAACCTCTGCCTCAAGTGATGGCTCAGTAAATGGGAAATATGCAGGTCTAAATCTAACTTTTTTAAAACCTAATCTATATAAAAACTCTTTTAGTATTCCTATTAAATTGTTAAAATTAACATTATCATCCATTATTATACCTTCACATTGATAAAATTCTGGAAGATGTTTATAATCAATTGCCTCGTTCCTAAATACTCTATCTATACAAAATACTTTATGTGGTTTTTCTTTTTCTTCATCTGATAAAGAAGCAAGATATCTTATAGAGGATGCAGTTGTATGAGTTCTTAATATTAATCTTTTAGAAATTTCTTCATCAAATTGTCTCCAACATCTCAAATGTACTTTTTTAACTTTATCTACTAAATCTTTTGGTATATCTCCTTTGTTAGGAAATTTTAGAAAAAAAGTATCCTGCATTTCTCTTGCAGGATGGTCTTGTGGTTCAAATAACATATCAAAATTCCAAAATTCTGTTTCAACAATAGGACTTTTAATTTCTTTAAAACCCATTCCTAATAATATCTCTTTAACTTCTCTTATAACTCTTGTTAAAGGATGAATTTTAGCAGGATATACTTCTTTAGTAGGTACTGTTACATCATACTCTCTTATATATGCATCTCTCCATTTACCACTTATTATAATATCTCTATTTAACTGATTTATCACTTCCTTAATTTCTATTGGTTTTTTTATTATTTCTTTACCTTTTTCAGTTAGCTCTATAGTAATCTCTTTTTCTTCATCAAAATCAATATATCCTCTTTTTTTTAGAATTTTAATTATTTCCTTTTCATTATCATTTAACTCATCCAAATATTTACTATCAATTTTATTTAAAATCTCTTCTTCTACATCTTTATAATCTAAGTTATCAAAAATAATTTTACCTTTTTCAATTTTTGCAATTTTTTTTCTTTTTATTGCTCCTAAAGCAGCATTAATTTCTTCTTTTGGAAGAATATTTTTTAATTCTTTAATTTCAATTTCCTTTAAATTATTTTCTTTTAAATAATTTGCTATTTTTCTCTCTGGAAATGGTTCTTTGTTAATTATCTTTATTTTATACTTAGTTTTTTCTATTTTTTTTACTAAATCTTTCCCCTCCAACCATAAAGCAACTCTTAAAACCTTTTCTTTTGGTAATGGAATCTCTTCCAATTTTAATTTATCTTTTTTTAAATCTTGAAAGACCTTTAATAATCTTTTCTCATCTATGTGGAGCATAGCAATCCCATTTTAAATTTTTGTTAAAAATTAAAATTTAGATATTATTAAAGTTTTCTACCTTTAGGATAATATTGATTATGTTAAGTTATGCACCAAATATAAACATAAACAAAAATTATATATATGATATGGATTAAAAGTTCTAATATAGAATAATGGGGTGATATATATGGTTAGTGAAATAATAAAATTAATTGAAAAAGGTAAAATAGAGGAAGTATTAAATAAAGTTAATGAAATAAAAGGAGATGCAAACTTAGAAATTATTGCTCTAAGTTTAATAGACAAAGGTTATTTAGAAGAAGCTGAAAAAATAGCTGAAAATATATATTCTGTTGGATTAAGAGATGAAGTTCTAAGAAAAATAGCTATTAAATATATTGAAAAGGGAGATGTTGAAAAAGCGTTGTCTATAGCTGAAAAAATAAGAACTGAGACAGATTTAGAAAAAATAGCTATGAAATTTACTGATTATGGATATTATAGAGATGCATTAAAAGTTGCTGAAAAAATAAGAAGTAGAGCAATAAAAGAGGAAGTTTTAATGTATTTAATTAATAAACTATTAAAAGAATTAGGAAAATAAAATAATATATTTATATTTTTTCTCCAAATGCAAACTTATTTTTTACAGATTTTATTTTAATATCTACCTCATCTCCTTTTTTAGTTTCCGGAACAAATATTACAAATCCTTCAACTCTTGCAATACCGTCTCCACCCTTACCAATATCTTCAATTTTTACCTTATAAGTTTCTCCTTCTTTGACAGGAACTTTTTTATTACCTTTAAACATCTAAAATTCACCTTAATTATTTAGAGCAATTTATTTTTGCTCAATAAATAGATATAAAAAAAGATATATAAATAATTAATTATGTGTAAATATTTTTAATTTTTTACACATCTATAAAGTTATTTTATTTATCCACTGTATTTCTCCAGTTTCAGAGTTCCAAATTCCGACTAACTTCCAACCGTCATTAGTTACAGCATATATTCCATAATTTCCAGAAGCTCTATCGTTCCATTCATTTAATTTTATATATCCTGTTACAGGTTTAACTCCGAATTTTCCTTC
>JAJRSC010000002.1 GCA_024278985.1 archaeon | reverse complement strand
CTTCAAAGGTTTATAAATAAAAGCTATTACCTACCCCCTGACAAATTACATAATAGAAAAAGTTATATATTAGAAGAGATATTATACTAAATACGTAAAATTGCCTCTTGTTAAAATCAGACCGTTGCGGTATGGAAACATTTGCCTTTAAAAAAGAATCAAATTTTCCATTAACTGCATATAGTTAAAATCAGACCGTTGCGGTATGGAAACCATTTTTGTGTCAGCTGAGAAAATTTTTTGCAAACCGTTAAAATCAGACCGTTGCGGTATGGAAACATCATCAAGATTTGTATGAATTTCATAACCAGAATAGTTAAAATCAGACCGTTGCGGTATGGAAACGCGAGATTTGAACAAATCACAAATGTATAGTTCAAAAAGTTCCGTTAAAATCAGACCGTTGCGGTATGGAAACCTTACCTCATATGAAACTATAAACTCACTTAAACTTGAGTTAAAATCAGACCGTTGCGGTATGGAAACTGAATTACTAAATCTCAACACCTCTAAATTATATATGGTTAAAATCAGACCGTTGCGGTATGGAAACCAAATACAGAATGATAAAAAAAAAGATAATAAATCAAGTTAAAATCAGACCGTTGCGGTATGGAAACATTGTTTCTAAATCTATAGCCCTTCTTTCATCCATTGGTTAAAATCAGACCGTTGCGGTATGGAAACCTAATTTTATATCAGGTAATCTTGCTGTTATCATTAATATCACCAGTTAAAATCAGACCGTTGCGGTATGGAAATGATCTTTATCATCTATTTTTTTATTCTTTTTTAATTTGAGTTAAAATCAGACCGTTGCGGTATGGAAATCTTACAATGGATGATATAAAAAACATGTTGGCTATAGTTAAAATCAGACCGTTGCGGTATGGAAACTCTTGAAAATTTTCACTTCACCTTGAGAATAGTTTTCAGTTAAAATCAGACCGTTGCGGTATGGAAACTATTATCACCTCCTTTTATAATTTTTTTAACAAGTTTGTTAAAATCAGACCGTTGCGGTATGGAAACAAAGATTTATATATGAATAATACAAAGATTATAAAGTTAAAATCAGACCGTTGCGGTATGGAAACATATTTACTTTATAAACTAATTTTGTATCTCCATACGTTAAAATCAGACCGTTGCGGTATGGAAACTAGGCATAAACAGATGATTTTGGGATTTTGAGGATTTGTTAAAATCAGACCGTTGCGGTATGGAAACAAATTAGATCTTTCATAATGTTTTATACTACTGTTTGTTAAAATCAGACCGTTGCGGTATGGAAACTATTTTATTGTATAATATTATAAACAACAAATAGACTAATTTTTTAGGAGAGTTTAATATTTTGAGTTTGGAAATGATTTTTTTTATTTATGAATTTAAATTAATTAGGGATTATATTTTAAAGGAGAGAAGTGTAATTTTTATTAAAAAATATCAGGTGATTAAGTGGAAGGTATAACTATAGGTATTTTTGGACATTTAGATGGAGTTGGTAGAGAATTAGGTAAAAAAGGAACTGAATCAGATATTACAATATACCACTATAAAATTGGGGATAAATTTGTTAGTTTTGTTGAGCCAAAAAGATACCCGGATAAGATTGCTCCTTTAATATATACTATAAATATGATGGATTATCCATTAGTGTTTATTAATGAAATAAATAAAGATATTGGAGAGACACTTTTAGCTTTAGATATGTTTAAAATAGAAAAAGGGGCTTTTATAGTCCATGAGTATGTAGATGTTGATTATTTAAAGGAAATAATTAAAAATACATCAATGAAAAACTTTGATATTCTTGAAAAAGATTTTATCAAAATTAGAGAATATATAAACAACAACCTAAGCATTGAAAGGGATTTAAGTTATAAAAAGGTTGTTATTGACCATTATTTTACAGTTAAGAGTGTTGGAACTGTTATTTTAGGTAAGGTTGAAAAAGGAATTATAAATGTTTATGACAACCTAAAAGTATTTCTAATAAATAAAGAAATATTAATAAAGAGCATACAAATAAATGATGTTGATTATAAAGAGGCAAAAGCAGGGGATAGGGTAGGATTGGCTATAAAAGGAGTAAAAACTGATGAGTTGGATAGGGGTTATATAATATCTGATAAAGAACTTAAAGTATATAATGAGTTGGAAGTAGAATTTAATTTAAATCCTTTTATAAATAAGCAAATTAAAGAAAATGAAACTTATAATATTATTTCTGGTTTGCAAAATGTTGCATGTAAAGTTTTGGAAGCAGATGGAAATAAGGTAAGACTATCTCTAAATAAACCTATAGCTTATGATAATGAAAATATATGTTTAATTGATGGAAGTGCTAAAATTAGAATATTGGGGGTAGGGTAATGTTAAAAATTGCCTGGGGAATAACTGGATGTGGAGATAAAATTGTTGATGTAGTTAATTTAATGATAAAACTAAAAAGAGAGTTAAATTTAGATATTGATGTTTATTTATCAAAAAATGCAAAGATGGTTTTAAAATGGTATAAATTATGGAACAAGTTAGAAGATGAATTTTATGATTTAAGGGAAGAAGTTAATGCTAATGCTCCATTCTTAGCTGGGAAATTACAAACAGGAAAATATGATATCTTTTTAGTAGCTCCTGCTACTGCTAATACAACTGCAAAAATAGCCCATGGCATTGCAGACACATTAATAACTAATGCTGTAGCTCAAGCAATGAAGGTTAGAATGCCTGTATATATATTCCCCCCAGACAATAAACCAGGTGAATTAACTACACTTCTACCAAATGGGAAAACTCTAACATTATATATTAGAGATGTTGATGTAGAAAATGTTAATAAACTTAGAAAGATGGAGGGCATTGAAGTTTTAGATACTGTAGAAGATATAGAAAAGGTAATAAGAAAACATATTAAGAAATGAGCTTTTTAAGCTCTTCCAATATATTTTTTAATGTTTCTTCATTATTTGCCTCTAAGTTTAATCTTAATAATGGCTCTGTATTTGATGGTCTAATATTAAACCAAAATTCATCTCCATATATTGAAACTCCATCAATTTCTTCTATTTCATACTCTTTAAAGTATTCTTTAATCTTTTTTAATACTTCTTTTTGATTATCTACTTTAAAGTTAATTTCTCCACTATGGTAGTATTTATTACATTCTTCCATTAATTCATAAAGTGGTTTCTCTTGTTTAACTATGTAGTATAAAGCCAACAATGGACTCTCAAAGTATCCAACTTCTTTAAAATAAAAATGATTACTTAACTCTCCTGCAAATGTGGCATCTATTTCATGCATTAACTTTTTGATAAAGTAGTGACCTACTCTACACTTTATAGGAGTTCCACCATATCCTTTTATGATCTCTTCAACAATTTTAGAACATCTCAAATCATATATTATTTTAGAGTTTGGATAATCTTTTAAAATTTCTTTTGAAATTATTGCTGTTAATATATCTCCTCTAACATTTTCTCCTCTTTCTGTTATCATTCCTAACCTATCCCCATCACCATCAAATATTAAACCAATACAGTTATTTTCTTTAGAGAGTTTTATTATATCCTTTAAACATTCTTCCTTTAAAGTGTCTGGTTCATGAGCTGGAAAATTTCCATCTGGAAAATCATTAACAAATATAGGCTCTTCAATAATTTCCTCCAATATTTCCCTTTCTGCATAAGTAGTTGCTCCATTTGCAAAATCTACTGCTACTTTCCCCTCAATTTTTTTAATTTTTTTAATAAAGAAATTTTTATATTCCTTTTTTATATCTACTTTAATATCATCTAAATTAACATCTATCTCTTTTGACTTAAACATTTTAAATATTGGCTTTATTTCCTCTTTTGGAGATATTGGAATAGCTTTTTTATCACACATCTTAAAGCCTGTGTATTCTTTTGGATTATGTGAAGCAGTTAATGAAACTCCTAAATCATATTTATCCTTAGTTCCAAAGTATAGAAGAGGAGTTGAAATAATTCCAGCATAATATACATCTGCATTTTCCATTAATCCAGTTATAAAGTAAGGTAATAACTTTTCTGAGCCAAATCTTACATCTCTTCCAACCAAAATTTTTTTATCTTTATATTTTTCTCCTAATATTTTTCCTAATGAATAGGCAAAATCTTCATTTAATTCTTTTCCATAAATTCCTCTAATATCATAGGCCTTAAAAACCATTTAACCACCTTCTTATTAAAATATACATCCCTACTAAAAATAATATTGATGATAGTATGATTCTTAAATCTTTTTCATTGCATTTTAGATATATTCTTTTTCCTATCTTAGAAGATATTAAGGAAGGTATAAAAATTAATATTGCAACAGGGATGGAGACATAGCCAATATTATAAAAAGTATTTCCAACATTTGCAGTTAAGTAACTAACAACTCCACCAAGAGAGGATAATGTTAAAGCAATATGTGAATATCTTACAGCAATCTTAATATTATACTTTAATGATAGGAGAGGAGTTAATATTATCCCTCCACCTATTCCAAAAAATCCAGAAAAGAATCCACATATAACCCCCAATAAATTAGTATTTATATTTAGCTCAATAGGTCTAAGGATGTTTATGGATAATATAATTAACAATATTCCAAATAAAAGAACTAAAGAATTTGAGGAAATATAATAAATAGCTATATAACCAAAAATATATGAAGATAATGCTGATATAAATCCTAAGAATAAAGATTTTTTTATAATATCTAAGTTAATCTCATTTCTATATAAATAAAAGGAATATAGATAATTTAAAAATACAACCAACAAAGAGGTCCCAACTGCAAATTTTATAGCATTTTCAATATTTAAAGAAGAAAAGTATATTAACAATATTAGAGAAATTAAAAATCCTCCACCAACACCTAATAAACTACATAATAAACCTGTTATAAATCCAATAAATAATAATATAACAAAAATAAAAATCATTGAAATCCTCTTAAATTTTTAGGCCATAACTTTCGTATAATTTTCCTTTTACTATTGTATATATAGGAAATCCTTTAACTTTTAATCCATCAAATGGTGAAAACTTAGCTTTACTTTCAAATAAATCAGAGTTTATTTTTCCTTCTTTTTTTATATCAACAATTGTTAAATTGGCTATATTATTCTCAATTATATTATTGTTTATATTAAATCTCTTTGCTGGATTTATAGATATTAAAGATATTACTCTATCAATAGAAATTAATTTTTTGTTATATAAATTAAAAGTTAAAGGTAAAAGTGTCTCTATTCCTGGAATTCCAGAAGGACAATTTTTAACATCTTTTAACTTTTCTTCTAATAAGTGAGGAGCATGGTCTGAGGCAATAATATCAACTATTCCTCTATTAATTCCAACAATTAAAGCCTTTCTATCTTTATCATCCCTAAGAGGTGGATTAACTTTTCCAAAACCTTTTAATTCTTCAGCCATATCTTTGGTAAGATATAGATGATGAGGACAAACTTCAACTGAAATATTATGCTTATCCTTAAACTTTTCTATTTCTTTTAAGGACTCCTCTGTAGATATATGACAAAAATGTATTTTTGAGTTATCTGATAAATTTTTTAAAACTTCTTTAACTGCTAAATATTCAGATTTATTATTTCTTATCAATGTATGACTTTCCCAAGAATTATAAGAATATTTTTTTAAATTTTCTAAAATAACATCCCTATGCTCTGCATGGATACAGTAAAGTTTTGGCTCTAAAAAAATATCTTTTAATATATCATAGTTAGAAATATAAAGTTCTCCAACTGATTTAACCATAAATATTTTGTATACCTTTGCCTCTTCTATATACTCTCTATAATTATTCTCAGTAATTCCAAAATTTAGAAATAAATTTATTGGTAAATTTTTAGTATCTTCTAATTTTTTATAAAATAGTTCTTTACATGTTATAGGAGGGTTATCATTTGGCATATCAATTGCAAAACATATTCCTCCATTAATAGCTGCTAAGCTCCCAGATTTAAATCCTTCTTTTTTGCTTTTCCATCTAAAATGAACATGGCAATCAATTGCCCCAGGAATTACTAAGTTATTTTTTATGTTTATTATATTTTCATTATTATTGTTAATTATCCTTGCTATTTTCTTTATTTTCCCAGTATTATCATCTATTAATATCTCCCCTTCAACAATCTTTTTATCCAAATAGATTTTACAATTCTTTAGTAACATCTTTATCCTCTAATACTTTTAATATTGCCTCTCTCATAACTTTAACATTGGGCTCAACACCAGTCCATATTTTAAATGCTAAAGCTCCCTGATATATAAGCATTCCTAACCCATCAATTGCTATAGCATTTGCTTTTTTAGCCTCTTTTAAAAGTGGAGTTTCTAAAGGAGTATAAACTAAATCCATAACAATCTTATTTTTTAGTTTATCAGCTGTTAAAAGTGGTTTATCTCCTTTTTTCATTCCTACAGAGGTGGCATTTATGATTATATCAATATCCTCAGTATCTACATTCAACCCACTATATTCTACTTCTGTATTTAACTTATTTTTTATCTCTTCAGCTAATTGTTTTGCCTTTTCAATAGTTCTATTTGCTATAATAACAAAGTTATTTTTAGCCAATTCAAAAGCAACAGCTCTACCAGCACCTCCAGCTCCGAAAATTAATATTTTTTTATCTTTAACCTCTCCAACTTTTTCCTCTAATGCCTTTCTTGCTCCTAAACCATCAGTATTATATCCTTTTGCTATATCTTTATTTATTTTTATAGTATTAACTGCTCCAATAAGTTCAGCCTCTTTATCCAATTTATCCAAATATTTCATAATTTCAATTTTGTGAGGAATAGTAACATTAAACCCTACTATACCCATAGCCTTAGCTCCCTCTATAACCTTCCCTAAATTTTCCTTATCTACCTCAAAAGCTAAATATACATAATTTAAATCTTTATCTTTAAAAGCTGCATTATGCATTATTGGAGAAAGTGAATGTCTTACAGGTTTTCCTAAAAGGGCAATTAATTTTGTTGAGGCATCTATCATTTATTATCCCTCAATCTATCAATAAATCTTTTAATTGCTACTTCAGCATCATGGTTTAAAATTGTATCCATAAAATATAATTCATCTTTTATATCGTTAATATTTGTATGTTCATTAATGAAAAATGCTAAGTAGCAAGAAGTTCCTACAATATTTAATATAGCAACATAATGGTCATCAGGATAGATATTATTTTCATAAGAAGCTCTTAATTTAACATAATCTCCAAATCCTGAATCTATTGCTTCTTTAACTGTAAAAATTGCTATTAATTTAGCTACTAACATATTTAACACTCAATTTCTTTATCTGGAAGTATATAAAATTTATAGTTTTCTCTCTTATGTGGAATCTCTTGAAGGAATACAACAATTCCATTAACAGGAGTATTAATAAATCTTATTTCTCCTTTTCTTGTTTGAATGGCTGCTAATCTATGATTTTCTAAAATTCTACATCCAAAATCAACAATTGGATAAACCTTATACCCCTCAGCCAAAACTTCTAAGAGCTTAGTTCCTTTCTTTAAGTATGTTATTTGCTTAGCTCCACCAAATTCATAATATAGAAGAATATCACAAATTAATTCATTCATTAATATATACTCTGGAAAATCATCATAAATAACTTTATATAATATCTTTCCCTCTCCCTCATACTCTTCATTATCCTCTAAAAATCTTATAACTTTTCCATCTTTCTCTATAACTACCTTTCCCTTTTCAGGTTTTTTTGGCTTTTCCACATATAACTTTGGATATCTCATAACTCATCACTTTATATCTTCCCATAATCTTGCAGCTAATTTATGACATTCTGCTAATCCTAAAGCAGCAACAGCCCCAATAAGACCCTTTTCACTTCTTATAGGAATTAGTTTTATATTATTTTTTTCAGCAACATTTTTAGCCTCTTCTAAGCTAACAACTTCTCTTTTTGCTCTTAATGTAAATAATCTCATATTTTTTGATGCAAATAAACCATTATATACTGCTATAGCAGTGTTATCTGAAACACTCTCTTTATCTAATATATTAATTATTTCATTTATAACTTTGTTTTTATTTTCTGGAAGGACGGCAAAACTTAATGCAATAGAAACACAATTCTGTGTTTTATCTGGAGTTCCTGGATATAATTGGACAATAGTATGGTCTAAATAATAAGCTAAACCCTTTTTTTCTATATGTTCCCCAATTTTATGAGCTAAAACCCAAGTAGCTCCTTCATCTTTGTTATCAGTGTCATCAATCCCAACAATAATTTTTTCCATTTTATGGGTTATGACTTGACTCTTTCCTATCTTACTTCCTCCTCCTTCTTTAATAATTTTTATATCAACAACATTCTCAGCATCTTTTCTCAGAAGAGCACCAACTCCAGCACCTGCTAAGCCGGCATAAGTTATATAAATATATTTATCATCAACCTTTATCTCCTCAATTCCTCCAGCAGATAATGAAGGAATTAACTTTAAATTAGCTTTCCCTACTTTACAAACAAAATGGTGCTTATTTCCTTCTCTCCATGCTGATAAAATTAGAGGGGATGTTCTTTTATATTGATATATAACCCATTCAGAACCATTAGGACATGGATGTTCTTCAACTATCTCAACCATGTTAATATCCTTCATTGCAATAACTTTTTTATACATTCTTTAACCCCTTTTATATTTTTATAAGACAAAAACTTAATTATAAATATTTATTATTAATTTTATCTATTGCTAAAACAATTTTTAAGAGGATAAAAATGTTTCAAAGACCAAAAGGAACAAGAGATTTTTTACCTGAAGAAATGAAAAAAAGGAGATATATAGAAAAAAAATTAAGAGAGGTTTTTGAAAGTTATGGATATGAGGAAATACTAACTCCTACTTTTGAAAGTTTTGAATTGATAGTCAAAAAAACTGGTGAAGAAATTAGAAAACAACTTTATGTTTTTAAAGATTATGGAGGTAGAGAGCTAGCCTTAAGGCCAGAACTTACCTCTCCAGTTGTTAGATTTTATTTAAATGAACTTAGACATTTACAAAAGCCATTAAGGTTATACTACTTTGCAAACTGTTTTAGATATGAAAATCCACAACATGGTAGATATAGAGAATTCTGGCAAATGGGTTGTGAGTTAATAGGAGCATCTTCTCCTTTAGCAGATGCTGAAGTTATTAATTTAGCAGTTGAAGGATTAGAAAAGATAAAATTAGATTATTCTTTACATATTAGTCACTTAGGAATATTAAGAGGAATATTTAAAAAATTTGGATTGTCAGAAGAGGAAGAAATAAAAGTTAGGAGATTAATGGATAAGGAAGATTATGAAGGTTTAGAGAATTATTTATCTCAAATCTTAGATAAAGAAAAAAAAGAGCTAATATTTACAATATTAAATTTAAAAGGAAAAAATATTTTAGAGGAATTAAAAGAGATTTTAAAAGGATATGATGAATCATTAAAAGCTATTGAAAACTTAGAGGAAATTTTAGAGTATTTATATTATGATAACTACACCATAAACTTAGGGATAGCAAGAGGTTTAGATTACTATACTGGAATGGTTTTTGAAATATATTGTAAAGGTAAGCAAATATGTGGTGGGGGAAGATATGATAACTTAATTGAAACCTTTGGTAATGAAAAAGTTCCATCTGTTGGTTTTGCTTATGGATTTGATAGAATTATGTTATTTGTTGATGTAAATATAAAAGAAGAAAAATATTTAGTAGTACCCCTTAAAAAGGAGTTAATAAAAGATGCTTTAAAAATAGCTAAGATGTTAAGAGAAAGAGGTAAAAAGGTAGAATTTGAGATAATGGGAAGGAAATTAAAAAAAGCTCTTGAATATGCAAATAATAGGGGTATATCTAAGGTTGTTATTGTTGGAGAGAAAGAACTTAAAGAAAACAAAATACTAATAAAAGATATGGAAACAGGAAAACAGGAATTAATAGATTTACAATGGTAAAATTGTATTTCTAACTGGGACATATGTAGGAATTTTTAAATTTTTCCATATAGTCATGGCAAAGGATAATGCCTGATATCTTTCTCCATGCATAACTATTGCCTTTTCTGGTTTAGGAAGTTTCTTTAAGTATCTTATTAAAGAATTATAATCAGAATGTCCTGAAAATTCTATTTTTACAACCTTTCCTCTAATTGGAATGGTATTTTTAAAAGGTGTAATCTCCTTAGCTCCTTCTTCTAATTCTCTCCCTAAAGTTCCCTCTGCTTGGTAACCAGTTAAAATTATCTTATTTTTAGGATTTTTTAGAAGTTTTAGATATTTTAAAATTGGACCTCCCTGAACCATTCCAGAGGTTGATATTATAATACATGGCTCTTTATTAAAAACTGTATCATCTGCCTTTTTTATTTCTCCAAATGGATTAATTCCCTGCTCTAAAAGATTCCTAACTTTTGGATTTAACCATTCAGAATAAGATAAATAAATGGATGTTGCATGTATTAATGAGCCATCTGTATATATAGGAACTTCCTTTAATTTTCCACATCTCATATAGTTATTGATAATCATTAAAATTTCTTGAGCTCTTCCAATAGCAAAAACAGGAATTAAAACTTTTCCACCTTCTTCAATTGTCTCTGCAATTTCATTTATAAGTTCTTTTTCAAGTTCTTTTCTTGAAGGTTTAATATCTAATGGTGAGCCATAAGTTGATTCAATAATAAGAATATCTATATCCTCTATATCTGTATCAGCTCCTTTTAATGTTTTTGTAGAAACTTCATTTATATCTCCAGTATAAAATATTCTCTTATCTTCTATTTCCAAATAAATAGATGAACTACCTAAAATATGCCCAGCATTGTAAAATTTAAATTTTATATTATTATCTAAAACTTTCTCCTCATAATAGTTAAGAGACTCAATACTCTCCATACTTCTTTGAATATCTTCCTCTTTATATGCTTTAGTTAAATTTAATGTATCTTTCCAAGTTATATACATTAAATCAGATGTTGGATGAGTACAATAAATTTTTTTAAATTTGTAAAATGGAACTGCTCCACAGTGGTCAAGATGTGCATGGCTTATAATTACCTCTAAATCTTCAGAATTTTCAATTTTAGGAATTTCTCCAGTACTTGGATGCATACCACAATCTAATAAAATTCTTTTCTTACCTATAAATTCAATGCAACTCATACCAACCTCTTGACATCCACCATGAAATTTTAAAAGCATATTTTATCTACCATTTTTTTAAATTTATTTAGTTAAGGATAATGGTGAAAGATATTTATAGTTTTAATATTATTAAAAAATATCTACCGTAAAACTTTATGAGGTGAAAATTTGTTCCTTTGCTTGCATAACACATACTCAGCTAAACAAGTTGAAGAGTTTGGTAGAATTGCATATGGATTTGATGCAAACACAATAATTATAACAAAAGCTACAGCTTCAGCTGCCCAGAGTGGTGTGCCAACATTACAAAAAATGGCCTATAAATTAGGAAAAAATGTTCTATTCTTTGAAGAATTGGATGATGCTATAGAAGTATTAAGACCTGAAAAAGTTTATCTAATAGGAAATAAAAATATTTGTGATGAGAAATTAAATTTTGATGAAGTTGGAAAAAATGATTTAGTAGTATTTTGTGGAGCATCAACTGGATTTACAAAATTAGAATTAGAAAAAGGTTTAGGAAGGTATATTGTTGAGAATGAAATTGGTGCTTTGGGAAATTTAGCAATATTCTTATATGAAATGAGTAAGAGAATATGAAGATGATAGAACTAAAAAAAGCTAAAAATATTTTTTTAAATTCTGAAAATGTATTGGTAGTTACACATATAGATACTGATGGTTTAACATCAAGGGCAATATTACAAAAGGTAGTTGAAAGAGTAAATAAAGATACTGAATTTTTATTTTTAAGACAGATAACTAAAAATTCTATTCAAGAGGTTCCCAAAGATTTTGACACTGTAATTTTTGCTGACTTTGGAAGTGGACAAATTAGTATAATAGAGGATTATTTTAAAGACTACAATGGAAATATAATAATTTTAGACCATCATTTAATTGAAAAACATCCCAAAAATAATAATATTATTCATGTAAATCCACATCTCTACAATAAAGAAACTTGTGGGGCAGGAGTTTGTTATCTTTTTGCTAAAGAAATAAATAAGAATTGGATAGATTTAGCAAAATATGCCGTTCTGGGGGCAGTTGGAGATGTACAAAATCTTTATGGAAAACTTGAGGGACTAAATAGAGTTATTTTAAAAGATGCTATTTTTTCTGGAGATATTAAAGTAAAAAGTGATTTACAACTTTATGGAAGATATACAAGGCCTTTATTTGTTTCTTTAAGATATTGGAGTGATGTAAGAACAGATTTATTAAATAATGATTCTAATATAATTTCATTTATTAACTATATAAATAAAAAATATAACATTGATGTTAATCCTACATGTTATTTATCATCTCTCCCCTATTATATTAAAAAAATTATTGGTAATGAACTTTTAATAAGATGCTTAAATTATATTCCTCAAAATTGGATAAAATATCTTCCAAAATTAATTTTTGGAGAAAGTTATGAATTAATTTTTGAAAATTATGAACATTTAAAAGATTTAGAAGAATTTTCAACATGTATAAATGCATGTACAAGATACTCAGATTATTATACTGCTCTTGATATTCTCATTGGTGAGAAAAAAAGATACAAAAAAATGCTGGATAACTTAAAAGAACATAGAAATAATTTAAGAAAAGGTTTAGAGCATATCCAAGAGATTGATATAATTGAAGAAAAAAACTTTCAATACTTTAAGACTGATAAAATTGAATCTAATATTTTGGGAATTATTGTAAGTTTAAGTTATAGTTTAGAAAATATTAACTGGAAAAAGCCATTAATTGGAATAACTGAAACAGATTATGGTTATAAAATTTCTGCAAGATGTCCAAGATTGTTATGCTTAGCTGAAAATGTAAATTTAGGTTTAACTTTAAGATTAGCCTCTAAAAAAGCCAATGGTTTTGGAGGAGGGCATAAGTTTGCAGCAGGTGCTTTTGTTAAAGATGATAAGGCATTTATAAATTACATCAGAAATATTAATTTTAGGTGATTTTTTGCTTGAACATGTTTTAAAACATGGTTTAGAGTTGGCATATGATATAGAGGCAGATGCTTTTATTTTATTTACTGAAACTGGAAAGGCATATGATATTTTATCAAATTATTTAAAGTCAGTTAAAATTAAGAGAAAACCAAAAATTCCAATATTTAAAAATTTGTTTATAAAAAATACTAAGATTATTATAGCCACTTCAAACCCAACATTATATAAAAAACTTTCAAAAGATAGTAAGATAATACCCTTATTTATAAAATATAGAGAAGAAAACAGATGGTTAATAATAAGTTCTGCAATATTAACAGCAGTAAATAATAAGATATTAAACAAAAATGATACTGTTGTATGTGTATTAGGTAAGCCAAAAGAGGTTGGTAGATTAGATACAATCTCCATTATATTTGTCAGTGAATATATATCATCAGTTTCTATATACACATTTTTATCTTCATTGGATGATGAAAAACTTAGAAAGACAGTTAAGGAGGTTTTAAAATTAGCTATTGAATTAGGAAGAGAAGGAAGAGAAGGGGAGCAGGTAGGTACTATTTTTGTTATTGGAGATACATTAAATGTTATGAGCTTATCAAAACAATTAATTTTAAATCCTTTTGCAGGACATAATGCAAGTATTTTTGATAAAAATGTTAAAGGAACAATAAAAGAGTTATCCCCTATTGATGGGGCATTTATAATAACTGATGATGGTAAAGTAGTTTCTGCTGGAAGATACTTAGAAAGTAAAGGAAATGTAAATATTCCTCAAGGTTTAGGAGCAAGACATGTTGCTGCAGCATCAATAACAAAAGAAACTGATGCAATTGCTATAACAGTATCAGAGTCTGGTGGAATAGTAAGCGTATTTAAAGATGGAAAAATTGTACTTGAAATAGACCCAAAAAACAATTTAATATTTTTTGATGATGAGGGGAAATAATGAGTTTAGTGGAAAAAATACTATCTAAAAAGTTGGGGAGAGAAGTTTATGAAGGAGAGAGTATTGATGTTAAGGTAGATTTAGCTATGACTCATGATGGTTCAACACCTTTAGCTTATAAGGCATTAAAAGAAATGGCTGATTCTGTTTTTGATAATGAGAAGATTGTTATTATTTTTGACCATAATATTCCAGCAAATACAGTTAAAGCTGCTGAGATGCAAAAATTAGCTTTAGAGTTTGTTAATAGATATAATATAAAGAATTTTCATAAAGGTGGGGAAGGAATATGTCACCAAATTTTAGCTGAAAAATATGTTTTGCCAAACATGTTTGTAGCTGGTGGAGATAGTCATACATGCACACATGGAGCTTTTGGAGCATTTGCCACTGGATTTGGGGCCACTGATATGGCATATATATATGCTACAGGAGAAACATGGATTAAAGTTCCAAAAACAATAAAGGTTAATATTGTTGGAAAAAATGAAAAAATATCTGGAAAGGATATAATATTAAGAGTTTGTAAAGAACTTGGAAAAAGAAATATCTATAAAGCAATTGAATTTCATGGTGTTGAAAAGTTAGATATGGATGACAGATTAACCATGTGTAATATGGCTATAGAGATGGGAGCTAAAACTGGAATTATGCAGGCAGATGAGGAAACATATAGATACTTAAAAGAAGAGAGAGGATTAAGTGAGGAGACAATAAACAAATTAAAAAAGGAAAGAATTACTGTAGATAAAGATGAAGAATATTATAAAGAGGTAGAAATTGATATAACTGACTTGGAGGAGCAAATAGCACTGCCACATTCTCCAGATAATGTTAAACCTGTAAGTGAAGTTGAGGGCATAGAAATAAATCAGGTGTTTATAGGAAGTTGTACAAATGCAAGATTGAAAGATTTAAGAATAGCTGCAGAGATATTAAAAGGAAAAAAAGTTCATAAGGATGTTAAACTTATAGTTATACCTGCATCAAAGAACATATACTTACAGGCACTAAAAGAGGGGATAATAGAGATATTTTTAAAAGCTGGAGCAATGATTTGCCCTCCAGGATGTGGGCCATGTTTAGGAGCCCATCAGGGAGTTTTAGCTGAGGGAGAAGTTTGTTTATCAACATCTAACAGAAACTTTAAAGGTAGAATGGGACATCCAAATAGCTATATATATCTATGCTCTCCAAAAGTAGCTGCTATCTCAGCAGTTAAAGGATATATTTCTAATCAATTATAAATTTTTTATTAGAAAATTATTATTTATCACGCTAAAAAATTTTTATTTTTAATTTAGAGGAATTTAATCGATTATTTTTTAATTTTAAGGATTTTTATCAATTTTCTAAGGGTCGCATATTTTGATTATTTTAAATATTTGGATGTAGTGAATTATCGAGATTTTTAAAAGATTTTTGACAGTTAATTTTAAATTAAAATTTCTCCAATAAACAAAACTTATTTTCAAAATTAAAAAGTTTTTAGATTAAAAAATCAAAAAAGAAAGATAAATTAAAAACTTCAAAGGTTTATAAATAAAAGCTATTACCTACCCCTTGACAAATTACATAATAGAAAAGGTTATATATTAGAAGAGATATTATACTAAATACGTAAAATTGCCTCT
>JAJRSC010000009.1 GCA_024278985.1 archaeon | reverse complement strand
GATGTCTTACTGATGCAACAATAACCTCTGTTTCAATATCATAATTTCTATATATCTCAACAACATCAGCAACTAATTCCATACCAACATGCCCAATATCATCCAATCTACCAACAAATGGAGATACATAAGTGGCTCCTGCTTTAGCTGCTAATAATGCCTGTAGAGGGGAGAAGATTAAGGTAACATTTGTATCTATTCCTTCAGAAGATAAAATTTTAACAGCTTTCATACCTTCCTTTGTCATTGGTATTTTTATAACTACATTGTCAGCTATTTTAGCCAATTCTCTTGCTTCTTTTATCATACCATTTGCATCTAAAGAAACAACCTCAGCACTAACTGGTCCATCAATAATTTCACATATTTCTTTTATAACTTCATGAAAATCTTTTCCTTCTTTTGCTACTAATGTTGGGTTTGTTGTAACTCCATCAACTAATCCTAAATCAGCATATTTTTTTATTTCTTCTACATTTGCAGTATCTAAAAAGAATTTCATACTCTAATCACCTCTAAAGCATCTTTTAAATTTATTAAACCTTTATACAATGCTGAACCTATAATTACACCATATACTCCAATACTATTTAAATTTTTAATATCATTTAAAGAACTAACTCCTCCAGAGTATATAATAGGAAGTGGAGATTTCTCTACTATCTCCTTGACAATATCTATATTAACCCCTTTCATTAATCCCTCAACATCAACATTTGTAAATAATATATATCCAACCAAATCCTTAACTTCTTTAATAACTTCAATAGGAGTTTTATTTATTTCTTCTCTCCAACCCTTTATAACAATTTTGTTATTTTTACTTTCTACTGCCAAAACAATTTTATCCTTTCCTATCTCATAACTTAAGGACTTTAAAAATTCTCTGTCTGTTATCCCTCTTGTCCCTATTATAATCCTATCTACTCCTAAATCAATCAATTTTTTAGCTTTATTAATACTTCTTATACCTCCTCCAACTTCTACAGGGACATCTACACTTTTTACAATATTTTCAATAATCTTTAAGTTATCTCCTTCTCCAAAAGCTCCATTTAAATCAACAATATGTAGATATTCTGCCCCCTCATCAATAAATCTCTTTGCTACTTCAATAGGATTATTAAGTTCTAAAATCTTGTTATTTGGATTTCCCTGTTTTAGTTGAACAACTTTCCCATCTTTTAAATCAATTGCTGGGATTATTATCATTGTTATCTCTCTATATTATTTTTTAGAAAATAATATCCTTCAATATTTTTAAAAATAGAAACTTATCTTTTTTAAATAATTTTATGGAAATATTTTTTAATATCTCAACCTGCCAGTCCATATTTCCATATTCATTAATATATTCAATAATTTCACTATCTTTAATTACTCTAAAAATTGTTTCAAAGTCCTTATTTGATAGTCCTAAAAATATTTTTCTAAATTTAAGACCTTCTTTTATTTCTTTCCCAAATTTGTCCTTCCAAAGCTTGTCATACTCAACTAAATTTTTATTATCATTGAGATATTCAGTAATTATTTTTCCAGCAATTTTTCCAGCTAAGGCTGAAAAATATATTCCTCCTCCAGTTATTGGCTTAACATGGCAAGCTGCATCTCCTACTAAAATTAAGTTATTTTTTACACTATCCATATACCCTATAGGTAAAGCTCCAGAAGAGAATTCTACAGGAGTAGCATTAGATAAAAGTTCCTTGGCTACTTTGTTGTTATTTATAAAATTCATTAACTTTCTATAACTATCTCCTTTATCCAATAATCCTACTCTAACCCTATCTTTACCTAAGGGAATTATCCATGTAAAAAAATGCTCAGAATAGTTTTTATTAAAAAAGATATGAACAAAATCATCATCTATATCAACATTTACAAATTCTAACTGACAGGATGATAATATTTCTCTACTTCCTTTTATATTTGAAATTTTTGCTGAAAGAGATTTTACCCCATCAGCACCAACAACTACATCAGGTTTTAATGTATATTTTTCATTGTTATATTTAAGTATATTAACAATAAATTTATCCTTTTCTTTTTCAATTTTAGCATAACTTTTTAAAATAAAATCACATTTTTTACCTGCTTTTATTGCTATATCTTTATCCATAACTTTCCTTTCATAAATATCTGCAATATATTTTTTACTTTCAATAATAAAGTAGTTATTTGATGGAGAATATATATAGGCCCCTTTAACACTATTAACTAAACCTTTTGGATTTCCAAGTTCTTTACTTGCCTCTTTACTTATAATTCCTGCACATTGTAAAGGACAACCAATTGATTGATGTTCTTCAACAATTAATGTTTTCCCTTTAATGTACTTCCCAGTTATACATCCTGCTATCCCACCACCTATAATAACAACATCATAATCTTCTAAAATTTTCTCACCATAAACTAACTATTAATGGTTTTTTTGCAATAGGTCTTTTTTTAATCATTAATATAGCATCTTCTCCATCTTCATAATAGTTTGGTATTAATCTCCTATCTCTATAACCCATTTTATAATAAAATAACCTTGCTATCCTATTGGAAACTTTTACTTCAAGAACTATATAATCACACCCAACACTAAAGAAGTAGTTTTCTAATGTTTTTAATAATCTTTTTCCAATACCCAGATTTCTAAATTCTTTTTTAACTGCTAAAGAAACAATATGCCCATTTCCCCAGTCAAAAGTTCCTAAAATATAGCCAACAACTTTATTATTTATTTCAGCAACATAAAAACAGTTTGGATTTAATATCCAAAGACCTAAAATAAAACTTGTTGGATATGGATTTTTAAATGCCTCTCTTTCAATTTCTTCAACATCTTTTAAATCCTCTGATTTAAATTTTCTTATAATCATTTTAGCCCAAGATATCTTTTTATATGTTTATTAATTCTAACCATTAAATAAATTAATAAAAGTGTTGTAAAAATTGTTGAAACAATTAATATTAAACTTTTAGTGAATTTATCAATATATAAAAATTGTATTGATAAATAACATCCTAAAATTATTAAAATAATAAACCCTATCAATATATAAATATCTCTCATAAAGCTCCCTCTTTTATTAATAATTGTAATTTGTTATTCCTACCAAACTTATATCCACCAATATCTTTTTTTCCTACAACTCTATGACAGGGATATAAGAGTGGTAAAGGATTTTTATTTAATAAAAAACCAACAACTCTTGGAGATGTATTAACTTTTTTACCAAGTTCTCCATATGTTATAGTATCTCCTCTCTTTATATTTAAAATTTCATCTAAAATCTTTCTTGTAAGGTTAGTTACATTTAACTTATAATTTATTTCATTTAATGCCTCAAAATTATCAATTTCTCCTATATACAGCTTGTAAATTATCATTCCAAAATTTTGAAATTTATTATCTATTTTTCCAAATCTTTTTAAATATTGAGAATCTTTTGGAAGTGGAATAGTATTTTCTATTAAATAACCATTCTCTACCTTAATACCAATAAAATAATTTTTTATCTTTACAACTACCATAATAATTATAAATTTTTTTAACTAATTTATATAAATTTATAACATAATTAACATATTAATATTATAGGTGAAAACTTATGATAAAACTTATTGAGGAATATTTTGAGTTTAAAAAATATAACACAAACCTAAAAATTGAAACATTGGCAGGTTTAACTACTTTTATGACAATGGCATATATTATTTTTGTAAATCCTGCTATACTCTCACAAACAGGAATGGACTTTGGAGCGGTGATGGTTGCAACTTGTGTTTCATCAGCCATAGCAACGTTAATTATGGGTTTATATGCAAGATATCCATTTGCCTTAGCTCCTGGGATGGGATTAAATGCATATTTTACTTATGGTGTTTGTTTAGGGATGGGAATTGATTGGAGAGTTGCCTTAGGAGCAGTTTTTATTTCTGGAGTATTGTTTGTAATTTTAACATTAACTAAAATTAGAACATGGATTTTTAATGCTATTCCTAATGCTATTAAATATGGAACTGCTGTTGGTATTGGGTTATTTATTGCATTTATTGGATTAAAAACTGCAGGAATAATAGTTGCAAGTAAAGCTACTTATGTAACCTTAGGAAACCTTTTAAATCCCACAACAGCCTTAGCATTATTTGGAATTTTTTTGACTTCAATATTAGTAAGTAGAAATGTTATTGGTGGAATATTAATAGGAATTCTTATAACTTCTCTAATAGGAATGTTATTAGGAATATCCCCATTTCCTGAGGGAATTATATCTCCTCCTCCATCAATAGCTCCAACATTTTTAAAGTTGGATATTATTGGTGCTTTAAACTTGGGATTATTAACTATTGTATTAGCCTTTTTCTTTGTTGATTTATTTGACACATTAGGAACTTTATCAGCATTAGCTTCTCAAGCAGGATACTTAGATAAAGATGGAAAACTTCCAAGAATTGAAAAAGCATTAATGGCAGATTCTACTGGGACAGTTGTAGGTTCATTATTAGGAACTTCAACAGTTACCACATATATAGAATCTGCTTCTGGGATTGCAGTGGGAGGTAGAACAGGTTTTGTTGCTGTTGTTGTGGCAGTATTATTTTTATTATCTACTCTATTCTATCCAATTGTTAAAGCAATTCCAAGCTATGCAACTGCTTCTGCTTTGGTTATAGTTGGGGCGTTAATGATGAAGTCCATAAAATATATAGATTTTGATGACTTTACTGAAGGAATTCCAGCATTTATAACATTATTAACAATTCCATTAACATTTAGTATTGCTAATGGTTTAGCATTAGGTTTTATAACTTATGTTATATTAAAGGTCTTTACAGGAAAATATAAAGAGATTCATTGGATTGTTTATATATTAGCAGCAATTTTTGCATTAAGATTTATATATTTAGGGAATTTATAACTTAATTTCTGTAAAAACAGCATTTTCTTTTTCTACTTTTGCATAAACTTCAATATATTTTTTTAATCCACTCCATTTAATTTTTTCTCCTAATATTTCCTGAATTTGGAAAATACCTGCCTCATTTGATAAGATAACTTCTATTAATATTGGTTTTTTATACCCTTCTTTTATTATAACCTTCTCAATAGCTGCAGCAGATATTGAATGAATATCATAACATCTTTTTTTTATTGGTACTCTTGACCTTCCTTTAGTCATATCAGTCCCATCAGCAACAGCAACAACTCCTGCCTCAATAGTAAGGCACATTATTCCTTCACTATGGGAATATATAGCATGTAAAACCTCTGTAAGCATTTGATATGCCTTTTCTTTACTATTATAAAAGTTTAGTAAGATTTCTTCAACAATGTCCTTAGCTAAATAAGCAGAATGTAGGTGATGTATATCCCTATGAATTGAATTTCCTATATCATGGAGATATGCTCCTAAGATTGTTATAACCATAGAATCCTCAAAAGAACCATTACAATCTACCATAAAATTTGGAAGAATTCCTTTTTTATATAATATTTTTAACATTTTTAGAGCATTGTTAGTTACAATCTTAGCATGTGTCCTTCCATGGTCATTATATCCTAATCTACCAACAGCCATTATATTAGACATCTTTAAAAATACATTTATCTTTACATGATTTTTAAGATATTCATAGACCTTTTTAGGCAAACCTGAAAGAGAATTTATTTCTTCCATGGTTAAACCTTTATTTTTATTTTAGCTTTTCTATGAGCCCAGCAATTAATACATATTCCTACAGGTAAAGAAGCAGTATGACATCCAGCTATCTCAATAAATACATCTAAGGCTGTTATTTTTCCACCCAGTCCCATAGTTCCAATTTCTAACTCATTTATCTTTTTTAATAGCTCTTCTTCCAATTTTGCAATTTCAGAATCTTTATTTCTCTCTCCAATTTCCCTTAATAATGCTTTTTTAGCTAATTTTAAAGCTATATCTGAAGTTCCTCCTATTCCTATTCCCACAACTATTGGAGGACATGGTTTACCTAAGGCATTGGCAACAGTTTCAAGAACAAATTTTTTAATCCCTTCTATTCCTTCAGAAGGTTTAAGCATTTTTAAAGCAGATATATTTTCACTACCTGCACCTTTTGGGAATACAGTTATCTCTATCTCTCTATCTAATGATTTGTCAAATTCAAAATTTATAAAAGGACTACCAAGTCCCACATTCCCAATATTTTCCCTTGTTAATGGATTAACTATATTAGGCCTTAAAGGAATTTCTTCAGTTGCCTTCTTAACTCCTTCTTTTATTTGTTCAATAATATCCAACAATTCATTAGTATTAATATTTCTCCCAATTTTTAAAAATATTATTGGAACTCCAGTATCTTGACATAAAGGAACTTGCTTTTTTTCAGCAATTTCATTATTTTTGATAATTGCATAAAGTGTTTCTTTAGATAATTTTTGATTTTCTATATTATATGCACTATTAAGAGCATTTTTTACATCATTTGGCAAATAAATAACAGCCTTTTTAAAAAGTTCAACTATTAAATTAGAAATATCCATTACTTTCAACCTCCTAACATATCAAGCTTTTTATCCCAATTAAATAATAAATCTCTTGATTTTTTTAATTTTTTTATACTATAATCTAATAAAAATTTAAGATAATCATCAGAAATATACAATAAATTATTTTCACCAATTGGAGAATCAACTTTATATGTTGTTAATATCTCAACTATAACTCTCCTCTTACTAACTGATTTTATAGAACTTGATTTTAATCCAGAATGTATAGCCAAATCCAAGAGTTTTTTAGCACTTTCTATATCCTTACAAGCAACATGTAAAATAGGAGAATTCATAACAAAAATAAGATATCCACTAAAATCTTTTATAGAGCTTTTTATTTCTTCAAAAGTAGGATAATGATGACATTTAATTAACCATCTTGAATATAATTTTGGATTTTTATCTTTGGGAATCTCCAATATTCCAATTCTACCAATACAACTGGAGGTTGTATAATAATCCTCTAAATCATTTATTTTTTTTAATATTGGAATTATTTCATTATCTACTAATCCCTCTCTTATAGCCAGTTCTAAATTCATTAAAGTCCTTTTTTTGTCCATATTAAACATTCTTTCCCAGCTTTTCTATAATTTCTCTAAATTTTTCAACTGGAATAGGTTTTTCTTCAGTTATTATATTTCCCTCCTCTTCTAAAACCTTATCTATATCTTTTAAACCTTCTTTATCAATTTTATCCAAAGCTAATCCAATATAAGATAAAACTCTCTGTTCAGCTTCAAGTTGATGAAAACCTTCTCTAGGACCACCACCTCTATAAGCTCTGCATCTTCTTTTATCCCATATTTCATATCCTCTATCTCTGCAGAATATTCTATTTCTTTCAAAATTTCTAATTTTTTGAGATAGTTCATCTATTATTTCAGGGTCACCCTCTATATAACAGCCAAAACATGTTTCTTTAACTTCAATAGGTAATTTTAAGGAGTTTATATATCTAACCAATTTACCTGGAGTTGTTAATGCATTATCAGCAAGAACTATTGCCTTTGTCTTTTTCATTTTTTCCCTCATTTCTTAGTTTTTCAGTATATTTACATATTGGATAATTTGAACATGCTATAAACTTTCCATATTTTCCTTCTTTTATATATAATGGAGAGGAACATTTAGGACATTTTCCTACAGGAATACTTTCAGTATAGTTACAATTTGGATAATTTGAGCATCCATAAAATTTTCCAAACTTTCCATTTTTTACTACCAATAAAGAACCACATTTTGGGCATGTTTTAGAGGATGATATATATTTATTACTATTATTATTATATAATCTTTCTGAAAGATATTTTCCTATTTGTATCTCATTCTTTTTAAATTCTTCTAAGACAGTTTTTAAATGTTCCTCTGCCTCTTTCAATACATCACTTTTTTTTAGTTTTTTGTTTTGAATCTTTTCCAATTTTTCCTCCATTTTACCTGTTAATTTTTCATCTATAACTTCTGGACAGTATTTTTTTAATGTCTCTATAACATTTAGTCCTAAATCAGTAACTATTAAACTACCATTTTCTTCTTTTACATATCCTCTTTTTATTAGTTTATCAATAATTTCTGCTCTTGTTGCCTTAGTTCCTAACTTTCTTTTTTCTAATTCTTTTATAATTCCTGCTATTGTGTATCTTTTTGGTGGTTGAGTTTCTTTTTTACTTAATATTATTTTTTTAATTTTTACTTTCTCTCCTTTTTTTAGGTTTATATTAATCTCTTCATACTTTGGGAAGTTATATACTAAATACCAACCCTTATTAATTGTCTTACTACCAGAAAGTTTGAAAATCTCATCTTTTATTTTTATTTTAGCAGAGAAGCTTTCTCTTATCATAGGGTCATAAAAACAGGCAATTGTTCTTTTAGCAATTAAATCATATATTTTCCATTCATCTTTTGTTAAATCTTCTCTTGGGTATCCAACAATATGAATAGCAGGATGAGCATCTTCTTTATTTCCTTCCATTGGTTTTAAACTTGAAATATTTTCAACATATTTTTTGTATGGAGTATTTTTAAGTAAGTTTAACATTTCTTTTAAATAGTTCTTATCATTAGGTAACTTTTGAGAGCTTGTTCTTGGATAGGTAATGAGAGATTTTTCATAAAGTGATTGAGCAATATCCTGAGTCTTTTTTGGAGAGATTTTAAAATAATTGTATGCCTCTCTTTGTAAAGTTCCTAAATCAAAAGGATAAATTTTAATTTTTTTCTTTACAGCTTTGGTTTCAATAACTTCTCCAAACTTTTCATTTTTGATTTTTTCATATATTGTTTTAGCTTCTTTTTAATCCCAAAATTTTTCCTTTATATGTAATGCTTTTAAATTATCAATTAAGGCCTCTATAATCCAGTAAGGTTTTGGCTTAAATTCTTTAATTTCTTTTTCTCTCTTAGCTAAAAATGCTAATGCAGGACCTTGAACTCTTCCAACACTCATAACTTTCCATTGTTTAACAGCCCTTAGGGCGTTCATTAAAGCCCTTGATAAATTTATTCCAAAATACCAATCTAAAATATGCCTACTCTCTCCAGCTTCAACTAAACCATAATCAATATTAGTAGGATTTTTAAATGCATTTTCAATTTCTTTTTTTGTTAATGCTGAAAATCTCATTCTCTTAGCTTTATTTCTGCCACAACAATATTTTAGAGCATGATATCCAATTAATTCTCCTTCTAAATCCCAATCAGTTGCAATATATATATCATCTATATTTTTAGATAACTTTTTTAAGGCCTTTATGTAGTTAGAGACATATTCATTTCCTTTTTCATAACTTGCAGGAGCCCATTTTATATCAAATACAGGATATTTTCCAAATTCTTTATTTTTCTCAATCAATGTAAATAAATGCCCCACAGCACTAGCTACAATAATTTTTTTTCCATCTCTTTTCAATTCATAGTAAGGAACATTATATAAACTCTTTTTAGTTGGTTTTCCCAAAAAATTAGCTATCTTTTTTGCAACACTTGGTTTTTCCGCTATAATTAAAATTGACATTATACATCTCCTAAAAAATTAATTACTAAGAATAATTTACACTGGTGGGGTGTTAGATAATTATTCTTCTATGTTTCCACCAATGTAGATTTCTACGACCTTTGGGTCTTTTAAAACATTTTCTATATCTTTTCCCCTACCTTCTGCTATAATTCTACCATTAAACATAACATATAAATGGTCAATATATTGAAGAACAATATCTAACCTGTGCTCAACAATAAGAAAAGTTATTCCTCTATCTTTTAACTCTAAAACATGATTAAAAATATCATGAGCCAACCCTGGAGCTACTCCTGCTATTGGTTCATCCATGACTATCATTTTAGGATTTGCCATTAAAGCCCTTCCTATTTCTACCAACTTCATCTGTCCTCCACTTAATTCTCCAGCCTTCCTATCATAAAGATGGGACAACTTTAAAAACTCCAAAATTTTAAAAGCTTTTTCAACAATTTCCTCCTCAAAAGGTAGCCATTTACTATAAAAAAGAGCATTTATTGGTTCTTCTCCAGGATGTATTTGTCCTATTAATAGGTTTTCTAAAACTGTCATCTCTTTTAGTGGTTGGGGAGTTTGGAATGTTCTTACTATTCCATAATTGTAAATCTCCTCTGGTTCTTTGTTAGTTATGTCATTATTATCAAATATTACCTTCCCTCCATCTGCCTTTAAAAATCCTGTTATAACATTGATAAGAGTAGATTTTCCTGAACCATTAGGTCCTATAATTAAACAAACTGTTTGTTTATCTACAGAAATAGAAACATTATCTAATGCTTTAAAATCTCCAAAAAATTTAACTATGTTCTCAGTTCTAAGAATTTCCATACTATACACCTAAGGAAATTATTTTCCTACTTTATATTAAAAAAAATAATATTAAAAACTTTTTATAAATATAAAATGATATTTATTTAAATTATTCGATATATAATTATAAAAAAATAAAAAAATGATGCGCCGGCCGGGATTTGAACCCGGGTCGCTGGCTTGGAAGGCCAGAGTGATACCAGGCTACACCACCGGCGCACTACCAAATGGTGCGGCCTCCGGGATTTGAACCCGGGGTCCGGGCGTGGCAGGCCCGTGTGTTACCAGGCTACACCAAGGCCGCACCAAAGGCAATAATATTAATAATTATATTTGATATATAAACTTTTCTATAATTCATTATTTTGAAATTATAAATTAACTAAAACTATTTATAATAAAACTCTACAATATATTAATGATATACTTAATTTTGAACATTAGGAAATAAGAATCCTTATGGAGGGATAGTATGCAGAGGATTCTATTTTTATTACTGTCCATTATATTGATTGGTTTTTTTGCAGGATGTACTCAACAAGCTAATACTGAAAAAGCAAATAATGAAATTAAAATAGGTGTCTTATTAGACTTATCAGGAGATTTAGCATCTGAAGGACAGCAAACAAAAAGAATTTTAGCTATTGCTGAAGAGAATATAAATAATTATTTTAAAGAAAAGGGATTAAATTATAAAATTAAATTCTACTTTGAGGATACTCAATGTAATCCAAAAATTTGTTTAGATAAAGTCCAGGCTTTAAATACTATGGGTATAAAAGTGTTTATTGGACCAACATCAAGTTCAGAGTTAAAAAATATAAAAGATTATGTTATTTCAAACAAATTAATTGTAATTTCTCAATCATCAACAGCTCCTCCTAAGATATTAGGTTTTACTTCCCCAGAACAAAAAAAATATATATTTAGATTTGTTCCTAATGATGAATTCCAAGGTAAAGCAATAGCAAGTATTTTAAAAAATGTTGGGGTTAAAAACTTGGTAGTAATTTATAGAGATGATGCTTGGGGTAATGGTTTGGCAATGGCTACAATAAATAATGCCAAAAATCTTGGAATAAACATTATTAAAGAAATTCCATATCCAGCCCAACCATCTCCAAGTGATTGGAGCCCATATATTCAAAAATTATCTGACTCTGTAAAAGATAAAAGTCCAAAAGATACTGCAATATTAGTTATAGGATTTGATGAGGTAGGAACTTTATTATCTCAAATAGATAAAAATTCACCACTATTAAATTATAAATGGTTTGGTTCAGATGGAACTGCATTTAGTGATAAAGTTTTAGAAGCAAAAGATAAAGTAAGTAAAGTAGGGTTATACAGTACTATATTTTATGCAAATACTCCAGAATCTAAAAAAATAATTGAAGAACTTAAAAAAATGGGATATAAAGGAGAAATTAAAGTTTATCCATTAATTGCCTATGATGCAGCATGGGTTTTATCATTATCCTATGCAGAGATGTTAGAAAAAGAAGGAAAATATGATGCAGATTTATTAGCTAAGTTAATTAAAGAAAACACCATAAAATACTCTGAAGGAAAATTCGGAGTTAAACCTGTAACAGGATATATAAAATTAAATGAATGGAACGATAGAGCTTCTGGAAATTATGGAATATATGCTGTAACTAATGACGG
>JAJRSC010000008.1 GCA_024278985.1 archaeon | reverse complement strand
TTATTATATGCTTTTTTAGCATATTCCAAATCATTTGAATCTATATTTAACATTGGATACATACTTGTTATGTATGCATAAATAACTTCTGCATTTGATAAATATTGCTGTGCTAATGGTTCAAGTTTCTTAATATCTATTTTTTTACCTGTATCATTATCTAAATTTATCCACCATATTGCTGATTCACTTCTTAATTTAGCATATGCACCATATTCTATAGCTTTATCAAGTTCTCCAAGATAATAGGATTTCCAAGCTTTGTCCATTAAATTTTTTGCTTCAAAAATTCTTTCTCTTCCAGCTAAGATTACCTCAAAATTATCTGTTGTTATTGGTTTGCTATAAATAATCTCTTTATTATGGTCAATTTCATTTTGAATATTTATTAAATAATCCTTAACATTTTCTCCATTCAAATAATTAATAATTCCATGTATTTTTTCAAGAATAATTAAAGCATTAAATGCTCTTGATGTTGCTGAATAATAATCTCCATTTAAGTATTCTGAATTTGCTAAATCAAGTAAATTTTTTGCATGATTTAGATTATTTTTTAACATATATTGATACTCATAACCAAAATATTCTGTCTCTAAAATGTTGGATATTTTATTATATTTATCATTTGCCATTTTAATAATCTTATCAGCAAGTTTTTTCATAATCTCTTTATATTTCTTTTCTATAGCTGGATTCTCAGGATATTCTTTCATTTTGAATTTTTTATTAGTAAAGTATGAGAGGGCTTCATAAATGTTACTTACTTCATAAACCTTAACACCTATTTTTTTACCAAATTCAACAGCATCTACTTTTCTTCCATCAACTTCAACATATCTCTGACCTTTTGGAATTAGCATAATTGTACAATTTGCTTTTTTAGCAGCTTCGATTTTTTCTAAAATACCTCCAACTGGTCCTATGGAACCATCAGGATTTATCATTCCTGTCATCATAACCTTAGGATTTAAAGAGAGGTTTAATAAATCTGCAATTATTCCAACACACATAGTTCCTCCAGCAGAAGGACCTCCAACAAAAGGAACATCACTTCTTACAGTTATATAAACATTGTATTTATTCATATCTTTTCCAGTAACTTCTCCTGCAACTTTTGCAGCAATTCTTGCAGAACCTTGCATATCCATTTGAGTTAAGGGTAGTGTATCCATATAAACATGACCACTTCCTTTACTAACATTAATAACTATTGTTATAGGAACTCCAACATAAGTTCCTGCTTCTGTTTGTGAAACTGCTGGAGCTTTTATAACAACTCCATAAACTCCAGATAATAAAAATATACAAAATAACAGTAGAAAAGTTTTTTTCATAATAATATCACCCTTCTTATCAGAAATCTAAACTAACAATATCTAAGTTTATATTTTTATTAAGATATTTTAAGAATTTCTTTAATCCAAAAACCTCAGTTGAGTAGTGAGTAGCATCAACTACAATTAACCCCAATTCTTCAGCCAATATCTTAGAATGGTGTGTTAAATCTCCTGAAAGATAAACATCTGCTATTTTAGATACATATTCTATATCTTTCTGAGAAAGGCCATAACCAGATAATACTGCCAATTTAAAATTATCCTCTACTTCTTTACTTTTTACTAAAGTGTAATTTTTTTCAACTTCTTCAACCTTTTTTAAGAAATCATTAAAAGACCCTTCAAATATTCCAATTCTACCTAAACCATTTGGATATAACTCTTTTACATCTTTTAAATTAAAATGCTCTGCTAAACAATCATTTAGCCCATTTTTACATATATCTAAATTTGTATGGGCAGTATATAATGTAATATCTGCTTTAGATAGAAGTGAAATCTTCTTATATATTAAATCAACAAATCTATTAACAGGATTCTTAATAATTGGATGATGAGTAATTAAAAAATCTACTCCCTCATTATATGCTCTCTCAATAACCATTAAAGAACAATCCAAAGCAATACCTATTTTATTTACTTCCTTATCTAACTCTCCAAAAAGTAGTCCAATATTATCCCCTTCAATAGCCAACTCTGGAGGTGCAAAATTTTCAATAATTTCTACAATTTCATAACCTTTCATTATTCTCCCCTCTTTATTGTCTTAATAACTTCCTCTTTTAAAATATCATAAATAATTTTTCTATATTTTAAAAATTCAACACTTGTCCTATCTCTTGGCCTATCTAAATCAATCTCAATTATATCCTTTATTTTTCCTGGCCTTGCTGTTAAAATGACAACTCTATCAGATAAATATATTGCCTCGTCAATACTATGAGTAACAAAAAAAACAGTTTTCTTTTCAGATTCCCAAATTTTTAATAATTCATTTTGCATTATAACCCTTGTTTGTGCATCTAAAGCAGCAAAGGGTTCATCCATTAAAACAATTTCAGGATTATTAGCTAATGTTCTTGCTATTGCTACCCTCTGTTGCATTCCTCCACTTAACTGCCAGGGATATGCATCTTCAAACCCTTCAAGACCTACAATTTTTATAAATTTTTTAGCTATTTTAATTCTTTCATTTTTTGGAATTTTTTTTAATTCTAAACCAAAAGTTACATTTTTTAGAACAGTTCTCCATGGCATTAGTGTATATTGCTGAAATACAACACCCCTATCTGCTCCAGGACCCTTAACTTCTTTTCCATCTAATAATATTTTCCCTTCAGTAGGTTTTTCTAATCCTGCAATAATCCTTAATAATGTTGTTTTTCCACTACCAGAAGGACCCATAACTGTTAAGAATTCATTTTCATAAACATCTAAATTTATATTTTCAAGAGCTTTTATTTTATTTCCATTGAACTCAAAAACCTTAGAAAGATTTACTACTTTTAATTTTACTTCCATTTATCTCACTTCATCATTTTTTTCCATACAAAATACTTATCTTCTATGAATCTTAGGATTTTATCCAATACTAACCCAATTAATCCAATAACTATCATACTTGCAATTACTACATCCATTCTACTTAAAGAGTATGCATACATTATAAGATAACCCAAACCTGAATTACTTCCTGGAAGCATTTCAGCAGCAACTACACACATCCATGCTATACCAATCCCAACTCTTAAACCAGTTAATATATATGGAGAACTTGCTGGGACTATAACCTTTAATAATATATCTCTTCCTTTAGCTCCCAATGTTAAAGCTGCTTCAATCAGTGGAATTGGAACACTTTTAACTCCAGAAATGGTGTTTATTAATATTGGAAAAAATGCTCCAATAAATATAATAAATATCATAGATACATCTCCAATCCCAAACCAGGCAAGAGATAAAGGTACCCATGCCAATGGAGGAATAGGTCTTATAAGCTCTATTATAGTATCTAAAAAATTATAGACAACTCTATAGTATCCCATCAATATACCAATTGGAACTGCTAAAATAGCTGCAATAATAAACCCTAATAGAACTCTTTTAATACTTACAATAGCATTATCTATTAAGCTTCCAGTTCCTAATAAACTAACATAAGGATGGATAAGAACATTAAGAACATCTTCAATTTTTGGGAGAATTACAGGATTATTTATATAAATTGCTAAGCCTTCCCAAAATACTAAAAGACAAATAACTGAAAATATCTTTAAACCGATATCTTTAAGGTTTAGATTCACGTTAATCCCTTATTATATATTTTTGTAATTATTTATTAAGTTTAAGATAAATATATATTTTATTAAATTTAACTTTTAGGAAAAAATTTTTAGAATTTTTATATTAAAGTGATAGTATGATAGTATATTATGATGATAATAAATTTTTAGAATCTTTTAATAACCCTCTATTTATATGTACCTTATCATCAATTGAGACAACTCTTTTTTATCCTATTTCAGGAGTTCATAGAGATATTATAAAATATACTCCTGCTTTAGATGCTGAAATTGTTTTTTATGGTAAGCCAAAAACATTAAATAAAATTCCTGTAGATTCAAACTTTTCCCCAACACCTGCATTTATAAGTAGAGCCTGTATTGAGCTAAATAATATAAAGAGTCTTATTATTGATGCTGGTTCTTTTATTAAGCCAAAGGTTCCATACATAAATTTAGATAATGAACCTACTGGAAGGTTAGAGAAAGGACAAGCTATAAAGGACAGTGAAAAATTATTTAATATTGCATATTTATTAGGAAAAAATCTTCCATCTGAATCTTTAATCTTAGGTGAATGTGTTCCTGGAGGTACAACTTCAGCATTGGGTGTTTTATTAGGATTAGGATATAATGCTGAGGGAAAAGTTAGTTCTGGCTCTATAAATAATCCCCATTCTTTAAAATTAGAGATTGTTAAAAAAGGTCTAAAATATTCTGGGGATGATAATGTTTTTAGTATTTTAAATGCTGTTGGAGATAAAATGATTGTAGTTAATGCAGCATTGGCAATATCATTTATTGAAGAAAATAAAAAAGTAATTTTGGCTGGAGGTACTCAAATGACTGCTGTTTTAGCAGTTATAAAAGAACTCTATAAATTAAAAAATATCTGTCTTGCTACAACAGAGTTTGTAATCAATGATAAATACTCTGATATTATTGGAATAATAAAAGAAATTGGAAAGATTCCAATTTATGGAGCTGAATTACCATTTAAAAACTCAAAAATAGAAGGTCTAAAAAAATACTGCCTTGGAGCAGTAAAAGAAGGAGTAGGAGCAGGGGGATTAGCAGTTTATTGTGAAAAATCTGGTTTTAGTGGAAAAAAAATAATGGAAAAAACAGAAGAATTAATCCTTAGATTCATCTAACTCTTCAAGATATTTTAATGCTTCTTCTTTATTAACCTCTACCCAAATTCCTGATAGATTAATAAATATTTTTCTATTTTCAGGGAGATTTTTTATAAATTTTATAATTTCTTCTTTACTCTTCTTTAGCATTTTCCTCCTCTTCTTTTTCTTCACCACTTTGTAATTTTTCTATTTCATCCTCTATTTTACTATATAGTTCTGCTATACTTTGTTCTAATATTAATCTTAAAGCTAATAATTTATTAATTTCTCCTTCAATGTATTTTAATGCCTCATCAAATTCTAACTCAGCTGAAATATTTTGTCCTACTGATACAACAATTTTATCCATTTTTTCAATTTTCATTTCTACCTGAGCAATACTTCCAACAGGAACTAATACTATTTTACCTTCTCCTAACTCTTTTAAACTTCTTAAGGTAGCTAATGATTGTCTTAATGCTGATATTGCAGTATCAATTCTTGCAATTTCTGCTCTTAATCCCTCAATTTGTGAAACATATGCTCTTACTAATTCATTAACATCTACATTTTTGTCAACCATTTTTTCACCTTTTTAGCTATTTTTTTTCTCATATATTATATTACTTTAAAGTTCTATAAATATTTTTTGGTTTTAAGGTTGTATATATTTCTATATTTATAATACAAAATAAAACAGATAAAAAATATTAATTAACTAAAAATAAGTTTAAAAAATAAGTTTAAATATTAGATTATGGTTAATTATGTATTGTAAAAAAATTATGTATTATCCTGCAAGATTTAGAATTAAAAATAAAACCTCAAATGACGTATAATTATTTGTTATTTTTAATTTTCAATATTTATAAATGTGTGGGGAGTGGATTATTATGGAAGATTTTATGGCTTGGTATAATAAGGGATTAGCTTTAGCTAAGTTAGGAAAATATGAAGAGGCTATTGAATGTTTTGATAAAGCAATTGAATTAAATCCTAATTTTGCACCAGCATGGAACAATAAGGGAGTAGCTTTAGCTAAGTTAGGAAAATATGAAGAGGCTATTAAGTGTTATGATAAAGCCCTTGAAATTGACCCTAATTATTATTATGCCTGGAACAATAAAGGAGTTGCCTTAGCTAAATTGGGAAGATATGAGGAGGCTATTAAGTGTTATGAAAAGGCTATTCAAATCAATCCTAATTATGTAGATGCATGGTACAATTTAGGATTAGCCCTATCAAAACTGGGTAGATATGAAGAAGCTATCAAATGTTTTGATAAAGTTTTAAAACTTAAACCAGACTATCAATCTGCCAAAGAAACTAAAGAAATTGTTGAAAAGAAAATTAAACAAATAAAAGATATTGAACTTAATATTGATAAGAACAACTTTAAGGTTAATAGATGGACAAAAGTCACACTCACTATAAAAAATATTAGTGAAAATAAAATTAGTAATATCACTATTAAACTATTAGGTGAGGAGTTTAAAGGTAAAAAATTGCCTAAAATAAGTAACTTAGAAAAAGAAGAATCTAAATCATATATTATATATATAAAACCTATGGAATTGGGAGAGTTACCATTAGATTTTTATATTGAGTATGAAATAAATGGAGAAAAAGCATCTAAAATATACAGTATTGATGTTATTGTAGAAGAATAATTAAGGTTTGGATAAATATGGATGAAAGAGATATAAAATATATTGAGGAGAAGTTAGGCAGAAAGTTAAATAAAATTGAATTAGCAATGTTTGAGAATCTCTGGAGTGAGCACTGTGCTTATAGAAGTTCTAAAAAACTTTTGAGAATTTTTTCTAAAACAATAAATGAAAAAACTAATAAGGATATTGTTGTTGGAATAGGGGATGATGCTGCTGTTATAAGGTTAAATAAAGATATATGTTTAGCTTTAGCTATGGAAAGTCATAATCATCCATCATATATTGACCCATACAATGGAGCAGCTACTGGAGTGGGAGGAATTGTTAGGGATGTTTTATCAATGGGAGCAAGGCCAATAGCTCTATTAGACCCTTTAAGGTTTGGTAATCCTTTTGGAGAAGAAGGTGAAAAAGTTAGATGGTTAATAGATGGAGTTGTTAGAGGTATTGGAGATTATGGAAATAGAATAGGAGTTCCTACTGTTGGAGGAGAGGTAGAGTTTGATGATTCTTTTAACTTTAACAATTTGGTAAATGTTGTATGTATTGGATTAGTTAGAGAAAAGGAGATAATAAGAGGAAAAATTGATAAACCTGGATATTCCTTAATTTTAGTTGGTTCAACAGGAAGAGATGGAATAGGAGGGGCAAGTTTTGCATCCAAAGATTTAACAGAGGAAAGTGAAGAAGATAGACCTTCTGTCCAAATAGGAGATGCATTTACTGAAAAATGTTTAATTGATGCTATTTTAGAGGCAGTAAAAACAGGTAAAGTTAAGGCAATGAAAGATTTAGGAGCTGCTGGATTGTCTGGAGCATCTACTGAAATGTGTTTATCAGGATGTATTTTAAATTTAAATAATGTTATTCTAAGAGAGCCATTAACTCCATATGAAATTATGATATCTGAAAGTCAGGAGAGAATGTTATTAGCAGTAGAAAAGGGAAGTGAAGAAGAGATAATAAAGATATTTGAAAAATATAACTTACCTGCCTCTGTTATTGGTGAAACAACAGACAATAAAAGGATAATAGCTAAATACAATGGAGAGGTAGTTGTAGATTTACCAATTGACTTATTAACAAATGCCCCTCTATATGACAGAGAAGAAAAGGCAGATATTAGAGAAAAAATAGATGATAAAAATAAAATTCCATTAGTTGATTTGAAAGATGCAATATTAAAAATCTTAGAGAGTCCAAATATTTGCTCAAGAGAATGGGTTTATAGTCAATATGATTATGATGTTCAAATTAGGACTGTTGTTAAACCTGGAAAAGATGCTGCTGTTTTAAAAATAGATGAACTATATCCTATGGGAATTGGATTAGCAACTGATTGTAATTCAAGATTTTGTAAATTAAACCCATATATTGGCTCTGTCTATTCAGTTTCTGAGTGTGTAAGAAATTTAGCAACAGTTGGGGCTAAACCAATAGCTATGCTTGATAATTTAAACTTTGGAAATCCAGAAAAGCCTGAAAGATATTGGCAACTAAAAAAATGTATTGAAGGATTAGCTGAGGCATGTTATGCTTTTGAAATTCCTGTAGTGGGAGGAAATGTAAGTTTGTATAATGAAACAATAATAAATATTAAAGATTATCCAATAAATCCAACTCCTGCAGTAGCTATAATTGGAAAAATTGAAGATGTCGAAAAAATTCCTGGAATATTTATAAAACCAAGAGAAGGAGATATATTAATTATAACTAATGAAACAAAGGATGAAATGGGAGGTAGTGAATATTATAAGGTTATTCATAATACAGAATGTGGAATAGTTCCAAGGGTAAATTTAAGAAAAGAAAAACAAATTTATGATAAAGTTAGAAAGTTAATTAATAAGTCTCTTATAACAGGAGCAAAAGATTGTTCAAGAGGAGGGTTAGCTATAGCTTTAGCTAAGTTTTGTATAAATTATAATGTAGGTTTAGATGTAAATCTATCTGAATATAATAAAAATAATTTAAGAGAAGATATTTTATTATTCTCAGAAACTTCTGGAAGAATTATATTATCTGTAAGACCTGAAAATGTAGAAGATATTTTAAAAGAAATAGATGGCTTTGTAATTGGTAAAGTAGGAAAGGATAAACTAAATATTAGTATAAATAACAAAAATATTAGTATTACATTAGAAGAACTAAAAGATAAATATTATTCAGGTTTTCCAAAAATTATGGGAGAGCTTGAATAACTATTTTTCCATATACCAAAAATTATATATACTTAGAATATATTTTTAATTAGAATTACATTTCCTATTTTGGGGTCTCGCCTGAAAAGCCAGATTTTGGCAATGACAGGCAAAACACAAAATATTAATTAAAAATTATCATTTCTTTAAAATATTATAGGAGGTTTATAGGTATGGTTAAATATCACAGACCAAGAAGAGGTTCGTTAGGATTTAGTCCAAGAAAAAGAGCAAAAAGACCAGTACCAAGAATTAGAAGCTGGCCAGATGAAGATAAAGTTAGATTGCAAGCTTATCCAGTATATAAGGCAGGAATGAGTCATGCATTAATTAAAGAAGACAATCAAAAAAGTCCAAGAGCTGGACAAGAAGTTTTTACTCCAATAACAATAATGGAAGCTCCACCAATTAATGTATTTGGTATTAGAGTTTATGGAAGAAATGAAAGAAACTATTTAACAACATTAACAGAAATTTGGGCAGATGAATTAGATAAAGAGTTAGAAAGAAAAATACAACTTCCTAAAAAAGAAGATAGAAAAACTGTTGATTACTTAGATGAAATAAAGGATAGAATTGAAGATGTTAGAGTTCTTATCCATACAAATCCAAAATTAACCTGTCTTCCTAAGAAAAAGCCAGAAATTTTAGAAATAAGAATTGGAGGAAATAATTTAGAAGAAAGATTAAACTATGCTAAAGAAATCTTAGGAAAACAATTAAATATAACAGATGTTTTCCAAGAAGGAGAATTAATTGATACTATTGGAATAACAAAAGGTAAAGGGTTTCAAGGAGTTATTAAAAGATGGGGAGTTAAAATACAACCAAGAAAACATAAAAGACAAGGACATGCAAGACATGTTGGTTCTATAAACCCATGGCAACCAAAAATGATAATGTGGACAGTTCCAAGACCAGGACAAATGGGTTATCATCAAAGAACAGAATATAACAAGAGAATTTTAAAAATTGGAGATAATGGAGAAGAAATAGTTCCTAAAGGAGGATTCCCACATTATGGAATAATAAAAAACAAATATGTAATATTAAAAGGCTCAGTTCAAGGACCTGCTAAGAGATTAATAGTTTTAAGAAGTGCAATAAGACCAGAAGAGCCATTAATTAAAGTTCCAGAAATAACATATATAAGCACTGAGCCAAAAAAATAGGGTGAGTAATAATGATGGCTAAGGTATATAACTTAGAAGGAGAAACACTTAAAGAGATAGAATTACCTTCATTTTTTAATGAAGAATATAGACCTGATTTA
This sequence comes from archaeon, assembly GCA_024278985.1. GTDB lineage: Archaea > AGJL01 > Methanococci > Methanococcales > Methanocaldococcaceae > Methanocaldococcus. The sequence continues at coordinate 7,945 of JAJRSC010000008.1, read as the reverse complement.
ATAAAAAGAGCATTTTTATCAGCATTTACTGCAAGATTACAACCAAAAGGGACTGATTTATTAGCTGGAAAAAGAAGAAGTGCAGAAAGTTATGGTAAAGGATATGGATTAGCAAGAGTACCAAGATTACCAGGAGGTAGAGCAGCTTTTGCACCTATGGCTGTAGGGGGTAGAAGAGCACACCCTCCAAAAGTTGAAAAAATCTTATGGGAAAGAATTAATAAAAAAGAAAGAATTAAGGCAATTAAAAGTGCTTTATCAGCAACTAAAGATATAGAATTAGTTAAAGAAAGAGGACATAAGTTTAGTATTACAGAATTGCCAATAGTTGTAGATAATGAATTTGAAAATCTTAAAAAAACTAAAGAAGTTTATAATGTTTTTGAAAAATTTGGAATAGCTGAAGATATTATAAGGGCTAAAGAAGGAATAAAAATTAGAGCTGGAAAAGGAAAAATGAGAGGTAGAAGATACAAAAAACCTAAAAGTGTTTTAGTTGTTGTAGGAGATAGATGTGAGGCAATTCTTGCATCAAGAAACTTACCAGGAGTTGATGTTATAACTGCTAAAGATTTAGGAATTATACATTTAGCTCCTGGAGGAGTAGCTGGAAGATTAACAGTATTTACAGAAAATGCTATAGAGAAATTAAAAGAAAGATTTGGTGAATAAACATGGACCCATTTAAGGTAATAATTGCCCCAGTAGTAACAGAAAAAGCTGTTAGATTGTTAGAAGAAGAGGGTAAATTAGTTTTTATTGTACATAGAAAAGCAACAAAACAGGATATAAAAAGAGCTATGAAGGAATTATTTGATGTTGAAGTAGAAAAAGTAAATACTTTAATAACACCTAAAGGAGAAAAAAAGGCATATATAAAGCTTAAAGAAGGATATGATGCAGGTAAAATTGCTGCAAGTTTAGGAATCTACTAAAAAGGTGATTTTAATGGGAAAAAGATTAATTTCTCAAAGAAGAGGTAGAGGAGGAAGTGTATATACATGTCCTTCCCATAAAAGAAGGGGAGAGGCAAAATATAGAAAGTATGATGATGCTGAAAAAAATGGAAAAGTTATTGGAAAAATTATTGATATTCTTCACGACCCAGGTAGAAGTGCTCCACTTGCAAAGATATTATTTGAAACAGGTGAAGAGAAATTATATATCGTTCCTGAAGGGGTTAAAGTTGGAGATATTATTGAATGTGGTTATGGAGCAAGTATAAAACCAGGTAATGTTTTACCATTAGGAGAAATTCCAGAAGGTATTCCTGTATTTAATATAGAAACTATTCCTGGAGATGGTGGAAAGTTAGTTAGAGCTGGAGGAGGCTATGCATATGTTATGACTCATGATGAAGATACAACATATGTTAAATTACCATCTGGAAAAATTAAAGCATTTGATTCTAAATGTAGAGCTACTATTGGTGTAGTTGCTGGGGGAGGTAGATTAGAAAAACCATTAGTTAAAGCAGGTAAAAAATACCATGCATTAAGAGCTAAAGCTATTAAATGGCCAAGAGTTAGAGGAGTTGCAATGAACGCTGTAGACCACCCATTTGGTGGTGGAAGACACCAACACACTGGAAAACCAACTACTGTATCAAGAAAAAAAGCTCCTGCTGGTAGAAAAGTAGGACATATTTCAGCAAGAAGAACAGGAGTAAGGAAATAATTTAGGTGGGTAATATGGCATCAAAAAGAAGAGCAAGAAAAAAGAAACAAACTATATCTAAAAAGGTAGAATTTAGATATAGAGGTTATACTTTAGAAGAGTTACAACAAATGCCTATGAAAGAATTTATAAAATTACTTCCTGCAAGACAAAGAAGAACTATACTAAGAGGATTAACTCCTCAACAAAGAAAATTAGCTATAAAAATTAAAAGAGCAAGAAGATTATTAAACAAAGGTAAAGAGCCAAGAATTATAAGAACACACTGTAGAGATTTTGTTATAACTCCTGATATGGTTGGACTAACTTTTGGAGTTTATAATGGAAAAGAGTTTGTCGAAGTAAAAATAACTCCTGAAATGATAGGGCACTATTTAGGAGAGTTTTCATTAACAAGAAAACCAGTACAACACGGAGCTCCAGGTATGGGAGCAACAAGGTCAAGTATGTTCGTACCAATTAAATAATTACTTTATTTTTACTATATTTTTACTATTTTTATTAATATTAAAGGTTAGTTTTTATTTTATAGCTTTCAGATACTTTTAAATATAACTTCTTTAAAAATAAAATAATAATAAAAAATTTATAGGTGATGATTTTGGAAGTTCCACCACAAGTACAAGCTCAATTAATGCAATTGCAACAATTTCAACAACAATTACAAATGATTTTAATGCAAAAGCAAGGTGTTGAAGCAGAATTAAAAGAAAGTCAGAAAGCATTAGAAGAATTAGAAAAAGCAACAGATAATGAAGTTTATAAATTAGTTGGAGGATTATTTATAAAAAGAAATAAGGAAGAGATAATTAAAGAATTAAAAGAAAAAATAGAAACATTAGAATTAAGATTAAAAACTTTAACAAAACAGGAAGAAAAATTAAAAGAAAAATTAAAAGAATTCCAAGAAAAATTACAAAAAATTTTACAACAACCAGGAGCAGCTTAAAATTTTTCTAAGTAGTATTAATTAATTCTTCACCTTCTAAAAATATTAAATTATGCTTTTCAGCATATTTCTTAGCTTCATTTTTACTTAAAGCATATCCATCATCTCCAAGCATTTCACATATTGTAGTTATTGGGATAAGCCCAGCCATTTCTGCTAAGGCAACTGTCATTTCAGTATGACCCTTTCTTTTTTTAACTAATCCTTCAGTTGCTTTTAATAAGATCACATGTCCAGGACTTCTAAATTCCTTACCAAAGTTTGAATAATACCCTAACCTAACAAGTTCTGTTAATTTTTTTATTGTTAAAGCTCTATCTTTATCAGTTATCCCTGTGAAGGTTTTCCTATGGTTAATGGTTATAGAAAATGAAGATTTTTCATCATATGGAATATCATATGGATATAAACTTTCTAAAATTGGGTATTTATTAATAGCCTCTTTATAAATATCTACAAGGTAAGGGATTCCCAATTTATTAGCAATATCTGGGTGTATAGCAGTACAAATTAATCCTCCTGCATCTTTTCTCATAATTCTTATTATTTCAGGAGTTATAAATTGAGAGGCAATAACCATATCAGTTTCTCCTTCTCTATCATCAGAATCATATACTAAAACAATTTTGCCAGACTTTAATGATTTTATTGCTTTTTCTACATTACTCATTTAAAATCACTTTTTTATGGTTTTCTCTTTAGTCTATAACCACAATATGGACAAACCATCCATTCTGGCTGTATTGGTCTTTTACAGTTTGGACATCTTAGTTCTTCTTCAACTACTATATCTTTTAATTTAGTTCCACAATGGGCACAGTATACCCAAGTATCAAAAATATATTTATTACACTTTTTACATCTTTTTACATCTTCTTCAAAAGTCATTTTATCTATTTCCGCGCCACAGTTAGTACAGTACTCCCAACCTAAATCAATAGGTTTTTTACAGTTGTTACATAATGGAACATATGTTGTAAATTTAGTACCTAATGCCTTTTTTAATTTTTCTAAAGCTATAACTGCCTCTCTTCTAATAATCTCATCAGGGTCATATTCTATAATATGCTTTAATAGACTTATAATTTCATTTAATGTAGTTTTATCATAAGCATCTAAAAATAATATTGCCTCAGGTCTTATTTCACAAATTTCTTGTAATTTTCTAATAGTAACTAATCTTGTTGCTGGAACAGTACTTCTTAATCCTGAGATTATACTCATTTTTTCTTCATCAGTTAATGGAATTATATAAACCATTTTAATCACCACCAAATACTTTTTTATGGTAGCTTAGGATTTACCCATAATTCTCCTAAAGCTTTTAATCTACTAAATAAGTATAGAACCATCTGAGATAAATCTTTATCAGAGATATCTAAAAGTCCTGCTAATTTAGCATCTCTTCTTGAAATCTTAAATTTATAATATGGAACTAAGTTACCATCTTTTGCTGTATAGTAACAGATAATTTGAACTTCATCTGCATCAGTATTTTTAAAGACATAGTATGTTATAGCCACTATCTGGTATTTAGTATCTAAATCTAAAGTTCCTGGAGTAAGTTCTGGATTTATATAATCTTTAATTTGATATACAATGATTACTTTCTTACCTTCTATAGTTGTATTTTGGATTTTTACAACATTAAAATCTTTATATAAGATATCTGGATATTTATTACTAAATATACATCCACATAACATTAATAAAATAATTAATGTTATAAAAAAATATGCTCCTTTATTCATAATACCCTACCCCAAATTTCACCCCTCAATCATCATTATAATATGAGTATTACTATTATAAATAATCTATAATATAGTATAAATAATATAGTATAAAAAATAATACTGTAGCATTACTTATGAGAAAAAAATTAATAACAGAAGAACTAAAAAAATAGAGAAAAATAGCAATTGAGAAGATTAATATACCAAAAAATCTTTAAGTTTTTTTACTAAGTTTTGTAAATCATATTTATTATTTGTTCTTAAATCTTTTTTTTGAGGAAATTTTAGTATTATTTCCTCAAATATTGTGGTATTTTTTGGTTTATTTAAAAAGTAATAGTATCTCAATAAAATATTAATTCTAATTGTAAGAATATCTGAGAGGTAGGATATTGGTACATTACTATCTGTAAAAGAATAACTTTCACTATTTTTTAAAAAGGCTGCTCCTACTAAGACTTTTATAATATCAAAATTAATCAATTCCTTACTATCTCTCTGTTTTAACTTTAACTCATACAAATATATAGATAACTCTCTTAAACATTTCCATGGTAAATTTAAATCAACATCATCAATATTTATTTTCTCTTCCTTCACTTTCCATAAGGGTAAAAAAGAATTATTATATTTAACCTTATGCTCTAAACATAAATTATAAAGAACATCATAAACATCCATATCTTTCACTCATTACATTATTATTATGATTGTCATAATATATTAATAGAATAAAGAAAAATACTTAAATATCAGATAATCTATATTTAAAACCTAAAAAATATAATTATGGGGTATTTTATATGGTAATAAATAGAAATCCTGAAAGTATTGATGATTTAGATGCAATTGAAAAAATGTATTATAAAAGATTATTAAACTATATTAAGACAGTTTTAAAAATTGATGTTACACAATATAAAGATAACTATATCATGAGAAGATTAAGAGTTAGAATGAAAGCTACAAAATGCAACACTTTTAAAGAATATTATGAATATCTAAGAACTCATCCTGAAGAAAAGGAAAAACTTGAAGAAACTCTAACTGTAAATGTTACAGAATTTTGGAGAGATATTACAGTTTATAAAGAAATTCAAAAAATTATTGATAACTTTGTTAAGGATAAATCCAGAAAAAAACTAAGAATTTGGAGTGCAGGATGTTCTTCAGGTGAAGAACCTTATGGTGTTGCAATAATTGTTAAAGAAGCTATGAACAAACATAATAGAAAATTATTTGATGCCAAAATTACAGGAACAGATATTGATAAAGAGGTTTTAGCAAAGGCAAGAAGAGGAGTTTATCATATAAAACAATTAAAAAATCTTCCTCCAACAATAATTCAAAAATACTTTACTAAGCTTAATGAAGAAGAATATATGATAAAACCTGAAATTAAAAAAATAGTAACCTTTAAAATTCATGATTTAATTAAAGACCCTCCATTAAAAAATATGGATATGATTTTATGTAGAAATGTCATTATTTACTTTGATAAAAAAATTCAGGCTGAAATATTTTTAAAGTTCTATGAAGCATTAAATCCAGGAGGTTTTCTAATTTTAGGAAAAACTGAAATCTTACATGGAAAGGCAAAAGAACTTTTCAAAACATATAACGCAAGAGAAAGAATATATCAAAAACCATTAGAAAGCTAAAATATTTTATCTAATTTTTCAAATGATTCTGGGTCTATAAATATAATCATATGACATTTTATTGGAAATCTTCCGACTATCTCTACTTTATTATCAAATAACATAACAATATCTGTTTTTTCAGCAATTTCAGTAATTAACGATTCTACAATACTAAATCCCATATCTTTTATAAATTCTGGTGGTGTTATATTTATAGTTCCACCTAATTTATTAGCAAATACATTTAAAAAAGATGATATAACTATATTTCCGACTTCATTGATTAATGATTTCTCCATTTCCTCATAATCAGGTAGTTGTTCCTTATGTACTAAGCTATCCCATAATATATCCAATAATAATAATTTTTCTAATTTTACAGCATCTTTTTCTGGTAGAAGTAAAAGAGATTTTCCTTTAAGTACTCCATCAAAATCTATTCTGGTAGCTTTGTATGTCTCATCACCAAATTGTTCAGGAACATATTCAATTAATGCAAATCTTAAACCTAAAAAGAAAATTTCTACATTTTCTCCAGTTAATTCCATAAAAGCATTTGTCATATTTTCTGTAGCTTCTTTCCCAATATCAATTAATTTATTTATTGGTTCTAAAAGACTCATAAATCCCCACACATTTAATAAAATTTCTTATTATTTATTTAGTATTTTTAATAGTATATAAAGATATTCTATACCGAAAATAATTTATTGAAATTGATTTTTATATAGATTATATTCACTTAAAAGAGGTGATTTAATGAGAAAAATTTTATTGATACTGTCAATAATTTTAATTGGAATCTTTGCAGGATGTACCCAACAAAATACAACAGAGAAAAATAGTAATGAAATAGATATTGGATTATTAGTTGATTTATCTGGAGGATTGGCAACATATGGAAATAATGAAAAAGAAATTTGTCAATTAGCAGAAGAAAAAATAAACAACTACTTTAAAGAAAAAGGTCTTCCTTATACTATAAAAATATATACTGAAGATACAAGAGCAGATCCAAAAATATGTTTAGATAAAATTCAAGCACTTCATGCCAGAGGAATTAATGTATTCCTTGGACCTATGTCCAGTGGAGAAATAAAAAATATAAAAGATTATGTAAATTCAAATAAAATAATTATTATATCTCCATCATCAACTGCTGCTCCAGAAATATTGGGCTTTACATCCCCAGAGCAGAAGAAATATATATTTAGATTTGTCCCTAATGATAATTTCCAGGGTAATGTTATAGCAAATTTAGCTAAAAATTTAGGAATTAAAAATTTAATTGTTATATATAGAGGAGATGCCTGGGGAGATGGTTTAAAAGAAGCAACTGTTAAAAGAGCCAAAGAAATGGGAATAAATATAATTAAAGAAATAAGATATCCTCCTGATATAGGAGATTGGAGTCCTATAATTCAAACAGCTTCTGATGCTATTAAAAATAAAGGTAATGATACAGCCATTGTATTTATTGGTTATGAAGAGGTAGCTACATTATTATCTCAATTAGATGATAAATCACCTCTATTAAATCATATATGGATAGGTTGTGATGGAACTGCAAACAGTAAAAAAGTAGTTGAGGAAGTTAAAAATAAAGCTGCAAAAATTAAATTATATTCAACAATGTTTTATTCAGAATCTGATGAAGCTAAAAAATTAAAAGAAGAATTTAAAAATAAATTTGGTGGAGAGCCAGATCAGTATGCTTTAAATGTTTATGATGCAGCATGGGTTTTATCATTATCCTATGCAGAGATGTTAGAAAAAGAAGGAAAATATGATGCAGATTTATTAGCTAAATTAATTAAAGAAAACACCATAAAATACTCTGAAGGAAAATTCGGAGTTAAACCTGTAACAGGATATATAAAATTAAATGAATGGAACGATAGAGCTTCTGGAAATTATGGAATATATGCTGTAACTAATGA
>JAJRSC010000001.1 GCA_024278985.1 archaeon | reverse complement strand
TTCTCAACTCCTACATTTGTAGCATCTTCAACTTTGTTAACCGCTTCAACACCACTTAATGCAGAGTCATAAACACCCTTCGCAATGTTGGTAACTTCTTCTAACTCTTGACTTATATCTTGTAACTTTGTAGATTGGTCTGTTGCCGCTGTCGCTACTTGTTGTGTTGCATCCGCTACTTGGTCTGATACTTCTCTTACTCTATCGATTTCTTCTTCAATTTTTTTAGTATGTTTAGTTACGTTTTCTATAGATTCTTTTAAGTTCTTAACTAAGTTGGACAGCTTCTCTAACGCTTCATTAATAGCTCTAAAACTTTCTATATTATTATCTAATCTTACTGATAAATCTCCATTTGCTACTTTATTCATAACATTTATAATTTTATTAAGTATTTCTTCTACTTCATGTTCTTTTTCTTCTAATTTTTTTAAATCTTCCTTCATATTTTCTAATATTTTCTCTACATTTTTGAGAATGTCACCAATTTCATCATTTCCAAAAATCTCATGATTTATATCAGCAAAGTACCTATTAGCTAACTTTTTGGTAATTTTATTTAACTCTGAAAGTGGTTCAATAATTGTTTTAATTATTATTAATATCCCTATTCCTGCTACAATTAGACCAATAATACTTATTAATAATGATATAACATCAATAAATTCAAGTTTCTTTTCATATATATCTTGATATAGCAGAACAGCCTTATTCATCTCAGTTAATAGCTCCATATTATGATTTTGGATATAATCAAGAGCTTTTTTAAATTCTTCAGAATTAGGATTAGATGTTAAAATTATTTGGATATTTTTATAAAATGGTTCCCACATCTCTTTAACTTTTAGCAATTGCTCTTTAACTTTAGGAGGTGCTGGAGGTATTCCTCTACTTTCATCACCATTAATTAAAGCATTTAATACTGAATCAAATTCTTGAGCAGTTTTTTTAAGTTCTTCTTTATAGTTACTATATCCTAATGCATACATAAATGCCTCTTTAGACATTTTTTGAATTAACATTCTCTGTTTTCCTGCTATATTTATAATATATCCATCATTTTTTATAGATGAATGTAAATATATGATAGTAGCAGATATACTAATTAGTAAAATAACAAAAATTGCCATAATAGATAACAATCTAACCTTTATTGAAACATTTTTTAATTTCTTTAACAATAATAACCACCTCTCTAAGGTTTAAAATTATTCCAATAAATAAAATAATTAACAGTATCTTTAATAATATTTTTTGTGTAGGTAGTTTTGTAGGTGATTATAATGGACCATATTATGGAAGCTTTAGGAGCAAGAATATATATTAAAGATGGAAAAGTTGTAAAAGTAGAGGATTTAAAATTAAATTATTGCCCTCTTTTTGAGAAGCATAGAGGAATAAAAAGAATAACTAAAGAAGAAATTATAAAAAATATTGAATTTAGAATAAAAGATTTTGGTTTATTTACAAAAAATAGGAAAGTAATTGAAAAAAATTATATTGTCCCTTTTGGTGCATCAGAGATATTAATGAGTGCCCTAAAAAGGAAAATTTTGGATTGTGCAGTTATAGTTTCAGATTGTGCTGGGACTGTTATAACATCTAACCCTTATTTAGTCCAAGGACTATGTGGTAGAATTTCAGGAATTATTAAGACAACTCCTATTATGGAAGTTATTGAAAAGATTGAAAAAGCTGGAGGAGTAGTATTAGATAAAAAAACTGCTGAGATAAATCAAGTAAAAGGTGTTAAAAAGGCTATTGAATTAGGATATAAAAAAATTGGTGTTACAGTTACTAACTCCAATGATGCAAAAAAATGTAAATGTTATGAATCTGAAGATATAAAAATATTAACTTTTGGAGTTCATTTAACAGGAATAAAAGAAATTGAGGGTTTTGACTTAGTTACAGCATGTGCATCAAAAAAAGTTAGAGAATTAAGACCAAAAGCGCAATTGGGAAAAACAATTCCTATTTTTGCATTAACAGATTTTGGAAAAGAAATATTATTAGAGAGAGTTAAAGATTTAGATAATATTTTAATAACTATTGAAGATTTACCCAAATTATCAGATAATCAACCTAACCCTCTACTTTAAAAGTATTTGCACTCTCTTCTAATGTCTTAGATATTTTTGAAAGTTCTTCTGTAGCTTTAGAAATTTCTTCGATTATAGCATTTAGTTCTTCAGTAGAGGCGGTTAGTTCTTCAGCGGTTGCTGCAAACTCTTCGGAGATAGATGCAACATCTTGTACATCTCTTAATGCTACTTGGATATTTTCAGCGGC
>JAJRSC010000007.1 GCA_024278985.1 archaeon | reverse complement strand
CTTAGAAGCTGCAAAAATAGGGGCTGATATAGTAACTATGCCACCAGCAGTTATGGAAAAATTATTTAATCATCCATTAACAGATATTGGATTAAACAGATTCTTAAAGGATTGGGATGAGTATTTAAAAAGTAGAAAAAAGGGGGTAAATAATGAATAAACTTTTAATGTTACCAGGGCCTACTATAGTTCCACCAGATGTATTATTAGCTATGGCTAAACCAGTTATTGGACATAGAAGTAAAGAATTTAGTGAAATATTTGAAGATACTGTTGAAAAATTAAAAAAAGTATTCATAACTGAAAATGATACATTTATAATAACTGGGTCAGGAACTGCTGTAATGGATATGGCATTAGCTAATATTTTAAAACCAAAAGATAAGGTTTTAACAATAATAACAGGAAACTTTGGAGAGAGATTTGCAAATATTGTTAATAGTTATAAAGGAGAAGCCATAAAATTAGAGTATGAATGGGGAGATATGGCAAATCCTGAAGATGTTAAGGAAATTTTAGAAAAAGAAAAAGATATTAAAGCAGTTACAGTAGTGCATAATGAAACATCTACAGGGGCAAGAAATCCAATAAAAGAGATTGGAGAAATTGTTAAGGACTACGATGCTCTCTATATAGTAGATACAATTTCCTCCTTAGGAGGAGATTATGTAAATGTTGATAAATTTAATATTGATATCTGTGTAACTGGCTCACAAAAATGTTTAGCTGCACCTCCAGGATTGGCAGGAATAACTGTAAGTGAAAAGGCCTGGGAAGTTATCAATAAAAATGATGATAAAGTTGGATTTTATTTAGATTTAAAGGCATATAAAAAATATTTTGATGAAAAAAAACAAAATCCATATACACCAGCAGTTAATTTAATATATGCATTAAATAAGGCATTAGATTTAGTATTAGAGGAGGGAATAGAGAATAGAGTAAAAAGACATGAAAAGTTAGCAAAAGCTACAAGAGCAGGATTAGAAGAGATGGGAATTGAGTTATTTGCAAAAGAAGAAGCAAGGTCTGTTACAGTAACATCAGCAAAATATCCTGAAGGTGTTAATGACAAGTTAAGAGAAATAATGAATAAAAAGTATAACATTGTTTTAGCAGGAGGTCAAAAACACCTATCAGGGAAAATATTCAGAATTGGACATATGGGTATCTGTGGAGAGAAGGAAATTTTAGCAACACTTTCATGTTTAGAACTGGCTTTAAAAGAGCTTAATTTTGAAGTTCAAGGAAGTGGAGTAGAAAAAGCAAAAGAAATTTTTAAAGAATAGTTTTATTATTGTCTATCCTTTCCAATAAGAAAATCATTAATGATGAAGCAACAATATCGGCAGTAGTTCCTGTGTTTAATTTATTTCCTTTTTTTGCTAAAAAATCATCAAATTCTTTAACTTTGTCATAACTAAAATTTTTTAAAACTTCATCTGCTTTTTTTGATACAATTTTAGCCCATTCTATACCCATTTTCCTAATAATTAAGGTGTCTAAATTTTCAGAAAGAAGTTTAAGATAGCATTTAACTATTGCTGTAAAAATATCATTATCCTTATAATATTTATTAATATATTTATATCCATCAAAGGATATTTTATAGTTAGTAACCATCTCCTTACTAATATTGTCCCATTCAGATGATATTTTAAAAATATCATATAAATTTAAATTTTTTTCTAAAATTTCCTTTATAGCAGAGTCAGAAAAAGCATCAGGTCCTTTTTTAGCCCTTCCTATATTAGGATTAGCTAATTGGACAGCTTTATAGAAATTTAAAGTATCCTCAACTGTTGTATTTTCAATAACTGTTTTTAAATTTCTTTTTAGTTCAGATATACTAAATTTTTCTAATTTTCCAGATGCCATAGCTAATGGAATATGTAAGATAATAATACCCAAATTTGCATTTGTTGGACTCCATTTTTTACTTTCTTTAACTCCTTCCAGAATATAATAACCAAGATTTTTATAATCTTGAGAAGCTTTATAAATTACTTCTCCTAATCCAATTCCTGAACATATAAAATGTTGAAATTTTACATCATCAAAATCTCTATATCTATTTACATTTCCAGGTTTAAAGGAACTGACTTCTAAACATGATGATATTTGAGAGGCCTTCATTATGTTAAAGGGGTTCATTATCTCAACTTTTTATTTATTTTTAGTAAGATATAGAGAGCTTCACCAATCTCTTTAATTCTACTTACATCATCTTCTTTATCAAGCTTATCAACAAGATATAATATTTTTTTATAAATTTTTGTGTTGATGTTATCAAAGCTATTTATTTTAACTTTTTCTTCTTTTACTTCTTTTTCATCTTTACCTAATTTTTCACATACAATACAATATACTCTCCCATCTTTTTCTAATAATGGATATCCACATTTTTCACAATGTTTAGATAACATTTTAGCACCTTTTAATAATTCAGTGGAAATTAGTTTCATCTCTTTCATAGTTTCACCATAATAAAAAGTTATAAAAATTTCATATTTTTTATGATAAACTTTAATTTTATGACATATTTAAAAATCTATTCTCTATAATTTACATTTTTAAAAATACTGTAAATATAAACTTATCACATATAAAATTTTTAATATATAATGTTTTGGAGGTGTCTCTATTGGAAATTAGCCCAACTACAAGACATGAGGGGCATGGTAAATTAATTTTAGATATTGATGATGAGGGTATTGTTAAAAAGGCATACTTTATAAATACTACCCCTGTTAGGGGTTTTGAAACTATGATTAAAGAGAGACCTATAGAATTTGCTCCAATAGCAGTAATGAGAATTTGTGGAATTTGTCAAACTACTCATGGAATTGCAAGTTGTGAAGCAATTGAAAATGCATTAGATGTTGAAGTTCCTGATGATGGACTTTTACTTAGGGAGTTGGTAGGATTAGGAAATAGAATGCATTCCCATCCATTACACCATATATTAACATTTGATGATTTTGTTAAATCTACAGAGGAAAAGATTTAACTAATAAAATTAGCCCAAAGAATGAGAAAAATTAGTCAGATGATTGTGGATATTGTTGGAGGAGAAGGAATTCATCCTCCAAATATAGTAATTGGAGGTATGAGAACAAATATAACTGAAAGAGCAAAATCAAAACTATATTATGGTTTAAGACAATATGAAAAAGATGCTTATGATATGTATGAAAGATACACTGAAATAATTGAGAGATATTTAGAAGAAATAGGTATTCCTGATTTAGGAAAACATAACTATCCTTACATAGCAACACATACAACATATGGAGACTGGACAGCAATAGATTGGGATAATGTTGTTGAAATTTATCCACATAGATATTATGGAGATACTAAAATTGCAAATAAAACAAGTGTTATGATTCCACTATATAATGGAGTCCCATGTGAAGGAGGTCCAAGAGCAAGATTAGCAAAATTTAGTAATTTCAAAGTTGGAGGTAGTGCCTTAGATATTAATATTGCAAGGGCTAAGGAAAATTTAGGTGCTGTATATAGAGCTTTTGAAATTTTGGATGAACTAAACATATATGGAAAAACAAGAGCTGACTATGAATATAAAGATGGTTTCGGAATTGGAGTTCATGAAGCTCCAAGAGCTACAAATACTCATATGGTAGAAACAGGAAAAGATGGAAAAATTAAAAGTTATAGAATTATTGCAGCTTCAACTTGGAACTTCCCAATAGTTGAGAAGGCAATAGAAGGTTATCATCATCAATATGCTGAAGTAATTTTAAGAGCTTATGACATATGAGCATCATGTGCCACCCACATAATAGTTAAAGAAGATAACAAAGTTATAGAAAAAAGAGAAATGTTATAAGCTTCAGAGGGGAACCCTAATTTAGGGACCCTCTGAATACATAGAGGAGAAAAAATGAATCCTGAATATCTTAAAAAAGAGATTCTTATCCTTGGATGTGGTAATTTACTTTTTGGAGATGATGGTTTTGGTTGTTATGTAGTAGAGAAATTAAAGGATATTTTAAAGGATAATAAAAAAATAGCAATATTAGATGTTGGTTCAGGAGCTTCTCAAGTTTTAACTTTAATTGACAAGGATAGTAAAGTCAAAAAAATTATTGTTATCGATGCTATTGACTATAACCTCAAACCTGGAGAGGTTGTAGTTTTAGAGTTGGATGATTTACCCAATATAGAGTATGATAGAATTGATGCCCACGGTTGGAAATTATCTACTATGTTAAAAGAGCTTAAGGATTTTAATATAGATATTAAAGTTATAGGATGTCAAATAAAAGAACTTCCTGAAGAAATGAAAATAGGGTTAAGTAAAGAAGTTGAAAAGGCTATAGACAAGGCAATAGAGTTAATTTTAAAAGAGGTGGAAGTTTATGAAAGTAGTACATCTACAACTAAGTAGTTGTTGTGGATGTTTAATTTCACTTACAGATACTTATGAGAAACTCTTAGAAATATTAAATAAAATTGAACTTGTATATTGTCAGACATTAATAGATGTAAGAGAAATTAAAGAGTGTGATGTTGCTTTAGTTGAAGGGGCTGTCTGTTTAGAAGATGAACACTCAATAGAGTTATTAAAAGAAGTTAGAGAAAAAGCTAAATTAGTTGTTGCCTTAGGAGCATGTGCATCTTTTGGAGGAATTACAAGATTTTGTAAAGGAAATCAACCACCTAAACCAGTCCATACTTCTTTTGTTCCAATAAGTAAAGTTATTAAAGTTGATTTATCTATTCCTGGCTGCCCTCCAAGCCCTGAACAGATAGTTAATATTATAGAAGCAGTAATAAAAGGAGATACTGAATATTTAGAGCCATTTATTAGGTTATCAGAGAATACAGAGACATGTGGATGTGAAATAATAAAGGTAGTAAATACAAGTAGATGTATGGGTTGTGGAACATGTTCAGCATCTTGTCCAACAAGGGCAATAACTATGGTAGATGGTAAGCCTGTAGTTAATACAAGTATCTGTATAAAATGTGGTGTTTGTTCTGTACAATGTCCAAGAATTGAATTCCCTAAAATTTTAGAAAAATTAGAGGGATAATATGGTTTTAGGTAATTATAGAAAAATAGTTTCTGCAAGGTCTACAATTCCAGAAGTTTTAAAGAAATCTCAGGATGGTGGAATAGTTTCAACAATCTTTATATATGGTTTAGAAAATAGACTTTTAGATGGGGTTATTGTTTCAGATAATGGAGGAAATTTTTATACAATTCCAAAAGTAGCAACAACTCCAGAGGAAGTTTTAGAAGCTGCTGGAACAAAATATTCAATATCTCCAAATATATCAGTATTAAAAAAAGCTGCAAGAGAATATGGTTGTGAAAAAATTGGAGTTGTAGGAACACCTTGCCAAATTAGAGCAACAAGAAAATTAATAAAATATCCTGTAGGATTTAGACATATAGCTGATAAAATTGCCCTGTTAATTGGAATATTTTGTATGGAGAACTTTCCATATGAAGGATTAAAGATTATTGTAGAGGAGTTATGTGGAGTTAAAATGGATGATGTTGTTAAATTAGATATTGGAAAAGGTAAGTTTTGGGTATATACAAGATGGGGGGAAACAAAGGCAATAAAATTAAAAGAAACTCATGCATTTGAATCCTCAGCATGTCATATTTGTACTGATTATACTGCAGAACTTGCAGATATATCAACTGGTTCAGTAGGTTCTCCAGATGGTTGGAGTACAGTGATAATAAGAACTGAAAAAGGAGAAGAGATATTTAATAAGATGGTTGAAGAAGGTTACTTTAAAATTAAACCTATAGAAGAAGTTAAACCAGGATTAGGATTAGTTGAAAAATTAGCTAAGACAAAAAAAGATAAAAATAGTAAGGAAATTGAACATAGAAAAGTTTTAGGGATTATTTAAACTTGCTCTTACTAAACCATCAAATAATGGATGTGGCTTATTTGGACGGGATTTAAATTCTGGATGGGCTTGAGTAGCTACAAAATATTTATGCTTTAACTCTATAAATTCCACTAACTTTCCATCTGGAGAAGTTCCTGAAATTATCAATCCATTTTTTTCTAATATTTCATGATATTTAGGATTAACTTCATATCTATGTCTATGTCTCTCATAAACTTCTTTTTTCTTGTATAAGTTATAAACTAAAGTACCCTCTTTTAATATAGCTTTATAACTGCCCAATCTCATAGTGCCTCCTTTATTTTTAATATTCTTTTGTTCTGGTAGTAAGTCAATAACTGGATGTTTAGTATTTGGATTAAATTCTGTTGAATTTGCATCTTCCAACTTACATACATTCCTTGCAAATTCAATAACAGCACATTGTAATCCCATACATATTCCTAAAAAAGGAATATTATTTTCTCTTGCATATCTTATAGCATTTATTTTTCCTTCTACTCCTCTCTCTCCAAATCCTCCTGGTACAAGGATTCCATCCAATTTATTATTTTCTCTTTCTCTATCTAAGACTTCAACATAATCAGAACTTTCTAATCTTTCAGCAGATATCCAATTTATATTTACCTTAGTGTCATTTTTTGCTCCTGCATGTATTAGAGCCTCAACAATACTTAAATATGCATCTTTTAACTCAACATACTTCCCTACTATTCCAATAGTTATTTCATTCATTGGGTTAATTACTCTATCAACAAATGCCCTCCAATCTTGTAAATCTGGGATTCTTTTAGGTAAGTTTAATTTTTTTGTTACTAAATCACCTAAACCTTCCTTTTCTAAGTTTAAAGGAACTTCATATATTGTTCTTGCATCTCTTGCCTCAATAACTGCATCTTTATCTACATCACAAAATAATGAAAGTTTTTCTTTAATTTTATCATTTATTGGTACTTCAGTTCTACAAACTAATATGTCAGGTTGTATTCCTATACTTCTAAGTTCTTTAACACTATGTTGTGTAGGTTTTGTTTTAACTTCCCCAGAGGCTTTAATATAGGGTAGAAGAGAAACATGTATATATAATGTATTTTCTTTTCCTAAATCTTTTTTTAATTGTCTTATTGCCTCTAAAAATGGGAGACCTTCAATATCTCCAACAGTTCCACCTATCTCTACAATAGTAACATCATAATTTTTTCCTAATTTAGTAATCCAATCCTTTATTTCATTTGTAACATGGGGAATTACTTGAACTGTCTTTCCTAAGTATTCTCCTTTTCTCTCTTTTGTTAAAACATTCCAGTATATTTTTCCTGTTGTTATATTGTTATCTTTAGTTAAGTTTTCATCAATAAATCTCTCATAATGTCCTAAATCTAAATCTGTCTCTCCTCCATCCTCTGTGACAAATACTTCCCCATGCTCATATGGAGACATTGTTCCAGCATCAATTTGTAAATATGGGTCTATTTTAATCATATTTACTTTAAAACCTCTTGCTTTTAATAATCTACCTAATGATGCAGCAGTAATCCCCTTTCCTAATGAGGATATAACTCCCCCAGTTATAAAAATAAATTTCAAAATCTCACCAAAATTTACCTTTCTTTTAATAATTCATAAAATCTTTTTAAAGTTTTTCTTAAAGTTTTTAAACCTTCTTCATCATTTTCTACTCCTCTTTTTCCTTCATCTTTACTCCAAAAAGTAGCCCCTAAATTTGCACCAAAAGAACCTCCACTTACAGGAATCATTTCATTTATAAGATAAAAATCATGGATAGTCCTTAAAGCTATTTCATGTCCTCCATTTCTATCTCCACCTACTGCTAAACACATCCCAATTTTATTTTTTAAAACTTTTGGATTCCTTGCAACTAAAGCCCTTAGTCTATCTAATAATACTTTTAATTGTCCTGATACATTACCCTGATAAACAGGAGTTCCAATTATAATTCCATCAGCCCACTCAAAATTTTTATATACTTCTTCCATATCATCCTTATGGATACATCCCTCTTTTTTCTTTATACAGTAATCACAATGAATACAAAAGTTTATTTTTTTCCCTCTTACAGAAAAATATCTAACTTCTACCCCTTTATCTTCTAAATATTTTAAGGCATAATTTACTGCAAAAGCTGTTCCCTGATTTCTTGGACTTCCACTAATTCCAAAGACCTTCATTATATATCCCCAAAAATTATTTATATAATATTCTATAATCTCATAATACTTAAAGTAAGCCTTATAAATATTATTTTAATAATGAGGTGAAAACATGGCAAAACTTAGACCAAACAGATGTTATAGAGATGTAGATAAACCACCATACACAAGAAAAGAGTATATAAAGGGAGTACCTCAACCAAAAGTTGTTCATTATATTATGGGTAATTTATCAGCTGATTTCCCTGTACAGGTAGATTTAGTTTCAACTAAAGATATACAAATAAGACATAATGCCTTAGAAGCTGCAAGAGTTGCTGCTAACAAATATATTGCAAAAATGTGTGGTAGATTAGGGTACAAATTCCAAATTAGAACATATCCACACCAAGTTTTAAGAGAACATAAAATGGCAACAGGAGCAGGAGCAGATAGGATTTCAGACGGTATGAGGTTGGCTTTTGGAAAACCTATTGGAACAGCAGCAAGAGTTAAAGAAGGACAGGCAATTATGACAATATGGGTAAATCCTGATAAATATGAAGCAGCAAAAGAAGCATTAAGAAGAGCAGCAATGAAATTACCAATGCCATGTAAAATAGTAATTTCAAAAGGTAGAGAACTTTTAAAAATCTAAATTCTTTTTTGCGTCAATGATGATAGTTACCCCCACTGATTATTAAAAGATGAAGAAATCGGCACTATCTGAGACGCTATTTTTTAAAGTTGATAATTATGAATATTGTGGAAAATCTTTATAGATTGTATTATATAGAAAATATAAACAAAATTGAAGTCCCAGATTGTATAGAGTATAGAGAATTTGGATATGGAAAATATAAAAAGGTTGATGATAGGAATATCTCTTTTAAAAATGAGAAAGAATATAAAAATTGGATTCTTTATACTGTTCCTTATCATCTCTATAAATCTTTGGCTTATATGAAATATCCTTCCAATTCTGGAGGAGCAGAAAATAAAGAGATTTTTAGAAGAGAGATAGCATTTGATATTGATGTTCATAAAACTGAAAAATGTTCTCATGATGATAACTGGATATGTGAAAAATGTTTAGAAAAAGGAAAAAAACAGGCTTTGTATATAATAGAGGAGTTTCTTTTTCCAGATTTTGGATTTGAAGAAGATGACATAAAAATAGTATTTAGTGGAAATAGAGGATACCATATATATTTAAAACCAAAAAAATATTTAGATGTATTAGAGAGTTTTAATAAGGAGGATAGGAGATTTTTATTAAACTATTTTTTAGGGAAAAATTTAACTTTAAAGAATGTTGGTTCTGGCTGGAGAAGAAGAATAGCAAAAGAACTTAAAAAAAGAGGAATTATAAAAAGTGAGAAAAAATATAACCAATTTTTAAGAGAGAAAAATTTAGAGAAGTTAATAAATAAATATAAAAGTAAAGAAAAGATAAAAAAAATTATTAATGAATTAAAAAATTTAGAGTTAGATAAAAGTGTTATAGAAGATGATATAAGATTATTAAGAGTTATTAACTCTTTACATGGATATACTGGTTTTATTGTTAAAGAACTATCATATGAAGAACTTAAAAAGTTTAATCCCTTAGAAGATGCTGTTTATGAAAAGTTTAATAAAATTTATTACAATGTTGAAATTTTAGACAATAAAAAATTTAAAATTAAAATTGGAGGAGATAAAATAACTCATAAGTCTAAAAAAATAAATGCTTCTGGATTGTTGTTTTTATTTGGACATGGAATTAAATTTCAAGTCCTTCAATAAATATTTTCCCTGCTTTTACTTTCTTACATTCTCTTTCTTTAAATAAATCTAATTTTCCAGCTCTACAAAAATGCTGTAATCTTAAGCCCATCTTAATTTTATCAAAATCTTTATTTAAAAACTCTTTTAATGTGTTTTCAGTTGAACCACAAGGACTTTCTCTTATAATTTTATAATCAACAATTTTATTATCCTTCAAGATAAGTTTAACTTTTGGCCTTCCAAAATATTTTAAAAATTCTTTTAGTTGAATATATTTATTCAAAAAAATATTTAATTCTTTTTCATCAATTTCACATAAAAGTTCTGGACAGTAACAATTACCAAATTTCTCAATCTGTTTTTTAAATCCTATTCCTTTCCACATTCCAACAATAATAAAGGCATCTGGATTTATATCCTTTAAAGTTTCCACAATTTTATAAGTTATATCTGGATTTAAGTAGGTAATGAAAAGATTATAATCTTTTAATTTTTTTAGAGTTTTATCAGATATTGTAATATCATCTAAATCTCCTGAATATTCAACTATAATAAAATCAGTTGGAAATTTTTTACTTAAGGTGTTATATGTTCTTTCTCCAAATCTACCATCTGATAGTATTCCGATATTTAGCATTTCAATACCTCTAATAAATTAATCTTTTATTAACATAGTTAAATAAACTCTCAATGTCCCTAATTCCTGAACCAGTATATATAAATATTTCTTTTCTTATTTTTGTATTAACCTTAATTCCTCTACTTCTAAATTCCTCAACAATTGCCTTAGCCAATAATCTTCCTCTTCTATCATAGTCAGTTAATAAAATAACCTCTTTAGTTCTTCTTTTAATTAATTCATCAGCAATAATATAAATGGGTAGTTTTCCAATTATTATAAATTCTCCTACAACTCCAAGTTTCTCTAAACTTATCACATCTTTTTTTCCTTCAACAATTATAGGCTTATCTTCAGCTTCTATTTTTAATTCTTCAATTGTTTCTAATAATCTCTCGAACATCTCATCTCTCATATAACAATCCCCTTTATAATAAAAAACTATATTGTTGTTTAAACTACACATAAAAATATAATAAATTTCCATAGCTTTATAATTTTAAATTTATTTAATATAGGATTTAACTCATCCAATAAATAATAACTATTAAAAATAATATATATTTTTACAAAATTTCTATTACAAACATAACTCAAAATAATTAACTTATAATTAGGTAGAAGTATGATAAAAATTATTGGCTTTTCATATAATAATGATATTGTTGAATTATCATTAGAGGATAATTTTGATAATTTTAAAATTGTTTGGATTGATTGTTTTAATCCTAAAGATGAAGAAGTATACAAATTATCTAAGAAGGTAAATATTGATATTCATGATATAAAAAATGTTTTAGATGAGCAAGAAGTCCCAAGAATTGAGGAAGATGAAGATTATTATTTAATAATCTATAAATCTCCACTCTTAGAGGAAGAGATTATAACCACCTCCTTAGGAATTTTTATTAAAGATAACATTTTTTTAACTGTTCATACCGATAAAATTAAAGCTATTGGGAGATTACATAGAATTATAAAAGAAAAAAAACCAATAAATCTTTTTGAAAGTCAGGGTGTCCTTTTATATAATCTATTAAATGAAATTACAAGAAGTTACTCAAGAATATTATTAAACTTGGAGGATAAAATTGAATATTTAGAAGATAGTATAATTATTGGCTTTAATCAGAAAACTTTAGAAGAAATTTTAACTCTTAGAAAAACATTAATTTACTTTCATAAATCTTTAATAGGTAATAGAGATGTTCTTATACTTTTAAAAAGAAAATATATTCCTATAATATCAAAAGAAGATAAGGAAAACTTTGAAGATTTATACTATGATACCCTACAACTTATAGATACGAGTTCAACATATAGAGAGTTTCTATCCTCTATAATAGATACAGCCATATCATTGGAGAATATAAAGATGAACCAAATAATGAAGATTTTAACAATGGTTACCACAATTTTTGCTATACCAATGTGGATAACTGGAATTTTTGGAATGAACTTTCAATATATGCCTTTAATTAATTCACCTGAAGGTTTTTGGTTAGTTTTTGGATTTATGGTTATGATTATATTAATCAATGGGTATATATTTAAAAAATCAAGGTGGTTATAATGATTATCTGGCCTGCTTATATTGATAAAGAAAAAACAAGAGCTGAAGGTAGAAAAGTTCCAAAAAATATAGCAATCTACAACCCAAGAGTTGATAAAATAGCAAAAGTTTTAAAAAATATGGGTTATGAAGTAAAAATTTACAGAGATAAGTGTTATCCAAGACAACACTGGGATGTTTGTGGTTGTGTTGAAGTAAATTATACTGGAAAAAAATTAACTCTTTTAAAAGAGATATGTAAAAGACTAAAGCAAAGGTAAAAACATGATTGAAGGAATAAAAATAGTTGATGCTATAAAATACAATCCTAATTTAAAAAAATATGTTGTAAATAACAAAATAGATTTTAAAAATAAAGAAGCTTTAATTGAGTATAACAAAGCTGTTTTAAAAGGTTTATTTAACATTGATATGGATTTTAGTAAGGAACATTTAACACCTCCAGCTATTGGGAGGTATCTATTTGTTAAGTCATCTTTTGACACCTTGAATAAATTGAATATTAAAAATCCAAAAGTTTTGGAAGTTGGTGGGGGTAGTGGGATTATATCTATTCTAATAAAAAAACTCTATAATTCAGAGGTTTATGCTACAGAAGTAGATAAAGACTTAATTAATCTTTTTAAAAGAAACTTAGAAAAAAATAATTTAAATGTTAAAATAATATATTCCAATGGAAAAATATTAAGAGGTATTAAAGAAATTGAAAATAAAAAGTTTAATCTTATTATCTCTTACCCTCCTTATTATTCTTCCAACTCTATCCCATCAGGTAGAAAATTTGGAGGAGCATTAGCTAAGATTCATGAATTAGTAGGTGGTGGAAAGTTTGGAGAAAAATTTAGTTTAAAATTAATAGAGGAAAGTGTTGATTTTATAGATAAGGGTATTCTCTCTATTATGCTCCCAAAAAAGCCAGAGAGAAGAAGAGAGATAGTAATTAATCATATGAAAGATTTTTATGATGATGTTTTAATAGATATGATAACAACTGGAAAGAGAATAAGGTTTATTATTAAAGGTGTTAAGTATTAAAATATATCTATTTTTTATTATATTAAAGATGTGAGATATTATGACAACATTAAAAACACTGCCACCTACTTTAAGGGAAAAAAAAAGATATATTGCATTTAAAATTATTTATGATGAAGAAATTTCTGAGGGAGAAATAGTTAGCTTAATCAGAAAATCAGTTCTTAGCTACTATGGATATTGGGGAACATCAAAAGCAAATCCTTGGTTAGTTTATTATAATTATCCTTATGGAATTGTTAGATGTCAGAGGGACAATGTTGATTTTGTTAAGTCATCCTTAATTTTAGTTAGAGAATATAAAGAAAAACCAATTAATATTATTTGCCTTGGAGTCTCAGGGACTATAAGAAAGGCTAAAATTAAGTTTTTAAAAATTAAACCAGTAAGATGGTATATATTGAAGAGATTAAAGGGATAACTATGAATATAAATATTGGTTTGTTTGGACATATTGACCATGGAAAAACAGAATTAGCTAAAAGATTGAGTGAAGTTATTTCCACCTCTGCATTGGATAAACCAAAAGAGTCAAAGGAGAGAGGAATTACTATTGATTTGGGATTTTCATCTTTTAAGTTAGGCAATTATAATATTACTTTAGTTGATGCTCCTGGACATTCAGAATTAATAAGGACAGCAATAGGTGCAAGTAAAATAATAGATTTGGCTTTATTAGTTGTAGATGCCAGAGAAGGACCAAAAACACAGACAGGAGAGCATTTAATTGTTCTAGATTTGTTAAATATTCCTACCATTGTTGTTATTAATAAGATAGATATAGCAAGTGAGGAAGAAGTTGATAGGACTGAAAAACTTTTAAAATCTATTTTATTATCAACTAAAAACCTTAAAAATAGTAAAATAATAAAAATTTCTGCAAAAACAGGAGAAAATATTGATAAATTAAAGAAAGTAATTAAGGAAACACTTAATAGTATAGAGATAGTTAGAGATGTAGATAGTTTTTTAAAAATGCCTATTGACCATGCATTTAAAATTAAAGGTATTGGAACAGTAGTTACTGGAACAATTCATAAGGGAAAAATGAAAGTTGGCGATTCTTTAATAGTCCTTCCCATAAATCAAGAGGTTAAAGTTAAATCAATACAATGCTTTAAAAAGGATGTTAAAGAGGCAAAAGCTGGAGATAGAGTAGGAGTTAATTTAATGGGTGTTGAGCCAGAGAGTTTATTTAGAGGATGTATTTTAACTTCAAAAGATACAAAACTTAAATTAGTTGATGAACTCATAGCAAAAATAAAGGTTGTTGATATCTTTAAATATACCTTAACTCCTAAAATGAAGGTTCATATAAATATTGGATTACTTACTGTTTCTGGTAGTTTAGTCCCATTTAAAAAGGAAATCATTGACAATAAAGAAGAAAATTTAATTTTAAATGAGGTCAAAGCAGGATATGAATGTTATTGTTATATAAAGTTAGATAAAAAAGTTGTTGTTGAAAAAGGAGAAAAAGTTCTAATTTTAAGGTTAGACTTACCAGCAACAACTCTAAGAATTGCAGGTTTTGGAGAAGTTATAGATTTTGAAAAACCTGAAATAAAAAAACTTATTATAAAGAAGGGTAGAATAGTAAAGAGAAAAAATAAAATAATTGTTGAAAACTTAGCACATTCAAAAGAGTTGGCTGAGAGATTAATAGGAGAAAAAGTTGAAGTTCCAAGTAAAGGAATATCAGGGATTATAAAAGAAACATTTGGTACCAAGGGAGCAGTTATTGCTGAGTTTAATGGAAATGTAGATGGAGGAGAAGAAGTTATTTTAAAGAGATTAAGAAAATGGGGGTGAGGATTCTGTATATAATTAACCAACCAAATAGGAAATTAGGTGTTATTTGTAAAGATAGAAAATTAATTTTCATTATGAAGATTAATGATATTGAAAAAAGGATAAGTATGAATTTAGAATCAGCTGCTTTATTAAAATTGATGCTTGAGGAAGGTGTTAAAACTGCTGAAAAGTTAAACAAAGATTTTAAGCTTTACCATATAAAAATTAAGGAAATTACTGATATAAGTACTGTATTTGGTTATGATGGTAGGATATCTATAGGTGTTCTTCCAGCAGATGAAAGAAGAGTAGCAAGTATATTAATAGGTTTCCATACTGATAATGATTCCCATATTTCAATAATAACAACACCGAAAAAAATAGCTCTATTTTGTTTAATTATAGAAAAACTTATTTTAGAGAATATCTCTAATAGTTAGAGAGGTAATATTTTTATCTATAACATAGCTTTTTTTATCTGTCTTTAAATTATATGGATCTATAATTATTATTGTTTTTTGTATTTTTACAGCCAAATAAGGAATACCCCCAAATTTTTCAGAAAAGGCTATAAGTTTTATTATATCTTCTTTATTTATATATAACTTATCTTTTGATGTTGTTTTACATTCAAATATTAAATATCTTCCTTTTTTTCCAGCAATTATATCAACTCCTTTACTTCCAGCACTTCTTATAACTGCATATCCATTTTTTTCTAAAATTTCCTTAAGTTCTCTTTCAAATCTACTCCCTTTTTTATACATAGTTATCTCGGTGGAACTCTTGCAAATGTTATATAACCTGTATGTCCTATCATTCTTGTAGAGGGTCTAACTCCTTTCTCAGAAACTTCTATAACCCTTTCAATTAATTCATAAGTTTGAATATCCCAAAAACCTTCAGATTTTAATTTTTCAACAGTCTTTTTTACCTGTTCTATGTATGGAAGATATGTTATTATTCTTCCTCTTTTTTTATTTAATGCTTCTTTTGCATGTTCAACTACTTCCCAGGGATCTGGCATATCTAAAACAATAACATCAATATCTTTTTCTTCAATTCCTTCCCTAACATCCCCAATTTTCATAATAACATTAAATAAACCATCTTCAATATCAATATCATCATTAAATTCTTCATCTAATCCAACAATTGGCTGATTTTTCTTTATTAATCCTAATTTTAATAAATTAGTTCTTGCTACTTTGGCAAATTCTGGCCTTCTTTCATAGGTTATAACTTTTCCACTCTTACCAACAGCATTTGCTAAAAAAATAGTCAATGCACCTGAGCCAGTTCCTGCCTCTAAAACAGTTTCTCCTTCTCTTATTCCTCCTCTTGCAATAATAAAACCAATATCCTTGGGCAGAAGAGTAGTAACTGTTCTTTTCATTCTTTTTAATATGTCATAAAGTGTGGGCTCAATATAATAAAACTCATGTCCTAAGTGTGATTTAACAACACTCCCCAACTCTTTATTTTTTAAATCAACCACTCCCAAATCTGTCCCTAACTTATCAACATTCTTTTTTAAGAGATATTTTTTACCTCTTTTATCAACTAACATTTTATAATCCATAGTAAATTCACCAAAAATAAAATAAGATAATAAAGTTTTTTAAATCAAAAAAAAGTAAAAAGCATTTACTTGTTGATTGCTCTAACAATTTTATATTGTCCAACAGCTTCAATATATTCAACTTCTCCTCCAGGTTCTAATTCAATACCTTCTGGAATAGGTAATTCTAAGGTTTCATATGTCTCTAAGTCCATAATTTGAGCAGTTTCTCCAACTATTGCTAAAACTTGCCCTCTTCTTCTGTCTATTATTGGAACTTCTACCTTACTTGATGTTGGAGCGACAAATTCTTTTTTAACTTTTTCAAATATTCCAATACCTACAACTCTTGCCTTTGCTCCTCCATGTTTTCCTGGTTTTGAAACACTAATATCTACTATCTCACAAGGTACTCCATCAATCATTACATACTG
Organism: archaeon; assembly: GCA_024278985.1. Taxonomy (GTDB): domain Archaea; phylum AGJL01; class Methanococci; order Methanococcales; family Methanocaldococcaceae; genus Methanocaldococcus. The sequence continues at coordinate 12,814 of JAJRSC010000007.1, read as the reverse complement.
CCCAACTTTTAAAGAACCTACATTAACTTGCTTAGTTCCAGGCATGTCTTTCACCTTAACAATTTTTAGAATTAATTAATATGATTTTACATATAAAAACTTTCCTTAGATAATTTGTTTTCCTACAACTTCATCAATAAGCTTTAAAAAATCATAAATTTTATCCTTAGGAACAACTGCCCCAGAGGCAATATTATGCCCTCCTCCAGTACCTCCAAAATTTTTTGCTAAACTCATAACTTTACTTAAATCTAAACCTCTCTCAACTAATTCCTTATTTCCTCTTGCTGAAAACTTTGCTACATCCCCATCTATATAGTAGCCAATAACTGGCTTATCAACTGCTAATATAGCAGCTATTATTCCAATATATCCTTTTTTACCTTCAAAATATTTTATATTTTTTAATTCTTTTAATTTAACTGACCTTATCTCACTTATTAGTTCTTTTTTATATTTCCATAATATTTCTTTTCCTATTTTTATACATTCATCATCCTCTAAACATACCCCTATTCCAACTCCAAACTTTCCAAACCTACCAAGAGAATTTAACATCTCTGATAAAAGAAAAGCATCACTAACCTTATGATTTATCAATATTCTATCTATCATTAACTTATCATATATATTAGGGTAGTAAAATAGCAAATGAGAAACTAATTTTTTACTCTCTTTTTCATCTAACTCTTTTTTTTCTGGGTTTATTCCTAATTCTTTTAAAAATTTATACACCTTTCCCTCTGAAGAATGTTCTGGAAGATAGGGTTTTGTACAGTAGGTAATGGCTTTATAAATCTCTACATTGTATATATTAAAAATAATATCTTTAAATATTTTAATATATCTTTTATCTCTTGCCTCATTTACTATAAACTTATTTAAACCTAAAAATGGGTTATATTGCATATCTCCAATCATTCCCACAATAGCCAATGAAGATAAATCATAATATCCATAAGCTCTTGCTACTAAATAACATATAGAGCTTGCAGTTGCTTCCTTTGCTCCATCTATTCCAAAAATGTGGGGATTTAGTTGTATAATATTATCAACTTCAACTGCCTTTATTTCTGGAGGATGGTGGTCTAAAATTATTGCTTTTAATTTCTTTTCCCTTATTTTTTCTATCTGACCAGAACCCATATCAGCAAAGATATACAAATATCTATTATCAAGATTTTCAATAAATTTATCATTTAAATGCTCTACAACAGTTAAATGAAAAAGTTTATTAGCCCTAAATAATGTTTTTACTAATATTCCTCCACTACTCAAGCCATCAGTATCATGATGAGTAATAACTCTAATATATCCATTATAATTATCAATAACATTTTTAATTTTATTTGCAACTGATTCTAAATTTTTTAAATTTTCTATCATAACTCAACCACCTTAAGGTTAGAATATGGATAAATTTGATAGACTTACTAATAAATATAAAGATAAAAAAATTGTTATAGCATATTCTGGAGGTATTGATAGTTTAATCTTATCAGTTCTATTAAATAAAGTTTCTGATGTTTTATGTGTTTTTATTAAATTCCCTTTTATTTCAGAATATTCCTTAAATAATGCCATAAAATATGCTAAAGAATATAACCTCAATCTAAGAGTTATTTATTTAAATGATATAATTAAAAATGATTCATTAAGATGTTACTACTGTAAAAAAAGGATGTTTAAAATCTTAAACAATATTAAAGAAAAAGAGGGCTATGATATAGTTGTTGACGGAACCATATATGATGACTTATCTGAAGATAGACCTGGATTAAAGGCTAAGAAAGAGCTTTCTATACTATCTCCATTGGCAGAATTTAATATAACTAAAAAAGATATTATAAATAAAGCTAAATCTTTAAATATTGGGATTCCTCCAAAAGAAACCTGTTTATTAACAAGATTTGAGAAAGATGTTACACTTAAAGATATTAAAAAAGTTGAGAAACTTGAAGATTTTTTAAGAAAATTTTCCAATAAAGTTATAAGGTTAAGAGATTTTGGAGATATTGCAATTCTTGAATGTGAAGAAATTGAGAAATTTTTTAATAATAGAGAAAAAATTCTTAATGAATTAAAAAAATACTATAAAAAAGTATGTCTAAATTTAGAAAAATATAGATAAGGTTTTAGATATGAAACTTAAAGATAAATATCCAACAAAAGATGGAAAATTTGGAATTTATGGGGGTAAATTTGTTCCAGAGACATTAATGCCTGCTATTGAAGAGTTGGAAGAGGCATTTTATAAATTTTGGTTTAAAAATGAAGGAAATTTTAAAGAAGAATTTTATAAGTTGTTAAAAGATTATGCTGGAAGACCTACACCTCTCTATTATGCTGAAAGATTGAGTGAGGTGTTGGGAGTTAAGGTTTATTTAAAAAGAGAAGATTTATGCCATTTGGGAGCTCATAAGATTAATAATGCTATTGGGCAGGCATTATTAGCTAAAAAAATGGGTAAAAAAAGGATAATAGCAGAAACTGGAGCAGGACAGCATGGAGTTGCAACAGCATCAGTATCTGCAAAACTTGGTTTAGAGTGTCATATCTATATGGGAGCTAAAGATGTCGAAAGGCAAAAATTAAATGTCTTTAGAATGGAACTTATGGGTGCAAAAGTTATTCCTGTATATGGAGGCTCTCAAACATTAAAGGATGCTGTTAATGAAGCTTTAAGAGATTGGACTACTAATGTAAGAACAACTTACTATTTACTTGGTTCTGCTTTAGGACCTCATCCTTATCCTGTTATGGTTAGAGAATTTCAGAGAGTTATTGGTGAAGAAATAAAAAAACAAATCTTAGAAAAAGAGAATAAACTACCTAATGCTATAATTGCATGTGTTGGTGGAGGAAGTAATGCTATAGGAGCATTTTATGAGTTTTTAGATGATGATGTTGAATTATATGCTGTTGAAGCTGGAGGAAAAGGAATAGAAACAGGGATGCATGGAGCATCATTATGTGCTGGAGATGTTGGAGTTTTACATGGAGCAAAGATATATGTTAAGGAAGATGAATATGGTCAAATTGAGGAAAGTTATTCCATATCTGCTGGGTTGGATTATCCGGGAGTAGGTCCTGAGTTGTCATTTTTAAAAGATATTGGAAGAATTAAACCAGTTGCAGTTACTGATGATGAAGCTTTAGAGGCTTTTAAAATATTATGTAAATATGAGGGAATCCTCCCAGCCTTAGAAAGTTCCCATGCCTTGGCATATCTTTTAAAGATAGCTGATAAGTTTGATAAAAATGATATTATTGTAGTAAATCTTTCTGGTAGAGGAGATAAAGATGTTCAAACAGTTGCAAAAGCATTAGGTAGAGAAATATGAAAGTTGTAACTGTTGATAAATTTAAAAAGATGATTAAGAATAATGAAGATATAAGTGAGATAGATATAGTTACAACAGCAACCTGCGGAATAATGTCTGGAACTTCTGGAATTTTCCATTTAAATTTTAATTCAATATTTAGAAAAGCAGAAAAGATTTATTTTAATGATATAGAGGGAGTTGTTGGAGTTTGTCCAAATGAATATTTAGGGAGAGTTGATGCCATATTTTTTGGAGAGGTAGGTTTTTTATTTAAGGATATAGTTGCTGGGAAAGAGATAGATGTTAAGGTAATAACTGATGATAACAAAGTTATAGAGGAAATATTTACTATTAAGGACTTAGAAACTGCTAAGATGATAGGGACAAGATTGGCATTTAAGAATTATATGGCATTTACAACCAATAAAGAAGTTAAAACTATATTCCATAGATTAACATTAAAGCCTAATGAAGCATCTTTTTCTGGGTGTGGAGAATATAATCCTTTGGAAAATATGATTATCAAAAGTGAAAAGGATATTTTAGGAAAAAGGGCATTATTAAACAATGCTGAAGCTATAATATTAGGTTTTGGAACAAGGGCAAGTTTAGAAAAACCAAATATTATGTTATCAGCAGATATGAAAGAGATGGACTCTTATTATTTAGGAGGATTTTTAACTTCTGCAGGTATTGAAATATATAATACTGTAGCATTACCCATAAAAGTTAAAGAACATATAAATGCTTTAAAAAAGGTTGATGATTCTATCCCTTTGCCATTAGTTAATATATTTGGTAGGGAAATTATTGATTATGGAAAATATTCTGATGTTTGGGAAAATGTAGATTTAAGACCAAAAATTAATTATGATATGTGTAGAAATTGTAATAAGTGTTTAGCTGAAGAAAACTGTCCAACTTTTGCAATTAAAAAAGAAAATAATAAAATAACTATAACTGAGGACTGTTTTGGCTGTGGAGTTTGTGGATATCTTTGTAAGGCTTTTGAAATAAAACTTGGTTCAATATGTGGAATACCTATAACATGTAGGCAATCAGATAGAAAAAGAGCTATAAAATTAGCTAAAGAATTAAAGAAAAAAATAGAAAAAGGAGAGTTTAAAGTTGATTAATCAGATTTCCACATAATTGAGAATTCTTTTAAAGCTTTTATAACTCTTTTTTTCTCTCCTTCAATTATAACCTTTAAGTCATCTTCAGAACTATATTCAAAGATAACCCCATGCCATTCTCCTAAATCTATTAATCTATCGTCATCAATATATTTCATTAACTTAACTCTAACACTTTCTACCTTTCCCCTTTTTCTTACCTCTTTATTAAAAAATTTTCTATCTAAAGGAAATTCAACATTTAACTCTCCAGTTAATGCCTTAGATAACTTATCTAAAAACTCATTGAATAGAGACTCCTCACATAAGGGAAAAAGTTTTGACTGAATATAATTAAGGTCTATCTCTACATCTCTTAAAGTTTCTAAGGTTGCATGTTCATCTAAAAGATAATAGGATAGTTTTGTATAAGCAATTCTTAACCTATTTAAAACATCTTCAGGAACATAAACATCTCTTTTAAAAAGTTCATTTATTAGTTCAGATAATATTACCCATTGCTTATCTAATCCTTTAGCATCCTTTACCATTGATTATCTCCCCTAAAAATATATATGCTGATAAAATTTTATTATTAACTACTAATAGATAATTTTAAATATTAGTTTTAGGTGGTATATTATGGTGTCCTTAGATGAGGCAGTTATTGCCAGATATGTATATCATGGAGAAAAATTTGAAATATTGGTTGACCCATATTTAGCTGCTAAACTTAAAGAAGGACAAGATATAGATATAGATGAACTTTTAGCAATAGATACAGTATTTAAAGATGCACATAAAGGAGAAAAAGCTCCTGAAGAACTTTTAAAAAAAATTTTTGGTACTACTGATATTAAAGAAATTGCTAAAATAATAATTAAAAAAGGTCATGTTCAATTAACTGCTAAACAGAGAGAAGAAATTAGAGAACAAAAAAAGAGACAAATTATAAATATTATTTGTAGAAATACTATTAACCCTCAAACAGATACCCCACACCCTCCTCAAAGAATTAAGAGGGCAATGGAAGAACTTAGGATTAATATAGATATTTATAAATCTGCTGAAGAGCAAGTTCCAGATATTGTTAAAAAATTAAAAAGATTATTACCTATAAAATTTGAGAAAAGAGATATAGCTGTTAAAATTCCACCTGAGTATGCTTCTAAAGTTTATAATATGCTTTATAACTTTGGAGCAGTTAAACAGGAAGAATGGCAACCTGATGGTTCTTTAATTGTATTAATAGAAATTCCAAGTGGATTGGAATCAGAATTTTATGCTCAACTAAATAAAGCTACTAAAGGAACTGTATTAACTAAAGTAGTTAAAAAATATGATGTTTAATTTAGGAGGTGAAACAGTATGTTTAGTCATACTAAAAAAGTAGGACCAGCTGGAAGATTTGGGCCAAGATATGGATTAAAGATTAGAGCAAGAGTTAGAGATGTAGAAGTTAAAGCAAAAAAGACATATAAATGTCCTGTTTGTGGATTTTTAAAATTAAAAAGAGTTTCAACATCAATATGGGTTTGTGGAAAATGTGGGGCTAAAATAGCCGGGGGAGCTTACACCCCAGAAACAGGTGCAGGAAAAGCTGTAATGAAAGCAATAAGAAGAATTTTAGACAGAAAAGAAGAATAATTTTAAATTTTTTTGTGATAATTATGGTTGAGTATAAATGTCTAAAATGTAAAAAAGTTATAAAATTGGAAGATTTAGGAAATAGAGTAAGATGCCCATATTGTAGTTATAAAATATTAGTTAAGTTAAGACCAAAAGTTGTTAAAGTTGTAAGAGCAAGATAATTATGATAATTACAACATCAAGAAAACCCTCACAAAGAACAAGAAGTTTTGCAAGGGATTTGGAGAGGGTTTTAAATATTCCATATATTCAAAGAGGAAAACAACCTTTAAAAGAATTATTTGAAATAGATAATCATATTATCTTAATAGGAGAATTTAAAGGTAATCCTGGAACATTAGTATTTTATGATGTTGAGAAAGAAGAAAGATTATCAAGTTTTATAACTGTAAAACTCCAAAAAGAGATTTGTGGAGAGAAAGTAAAAAATAACAATGGCATAAAAATAAATATAAAACATAATAATGAGTTTCTTCCTTTATATAATGAATTTTTCTTTAAACATTTAAATCTTTCAGATGATTCAAATTTTATTCTTTCAGTAGAACCTGATAGATATTTATTTGCTATACAGTTTTATAAGGATAGAATTAAAATAGGGCCTTTAATAAGAGTAAAATCTGTTAAACATTTTGATAGTTTAGAGTGATAGAGAATGAATTCTTTCACTTTAAATATATCTTTTGATAGTGAAGAAGAGGCAAATATAATTTATAAGTCTATATATCCTGAACATATTGATAGTCAAATAAAATCAAAAGCCAAAATGAATATAAATAAAAATAAGATATGCATCTATGTTGAATCTAAAGAGTTGTCTATATTAAAAGCATCATTATATTCTTACTTAAGATGGATATCAGTTTCTCAAAATATATATAAGATATGTAAAGAGAGGTGATAGTTATATGGTTAAGATAATAAGAATTATAGGAGAAATGAGAAAAAAAGGAAAAGAACCTTTAACATTTAAAAGAGAGTATAAGGTAATAAAAGAAGAGGATGCCATAGAACAAGTATATTCTGAATTTGGAGGAAGATATAAAGTTAAAAGGTCAAGAATAATTATAAAAGAAATTAAAGAAATCTCTCCAGAAGAAGTAACAGACCCATTATTAAAAGCAATATTATAGAGTGGTGGGAGATATTGGTAGATGAGAAGATTGAATTTTTTGCAAAGCATAAAAATTGGTTTGTTGTAAAAAAATTAAAAATTGATGAACATATTGAGAATATTGAAATTGCAAGATTGTTAAATTCAATTGATGAAACTGTAAGTAAAAAATTTTTGGAGTATTTACCTTTTGACTTAGATAAGTTATATAAAATTGCTGATGAAATATATATTAAAAAAAAGGGAAGACTTTCTGAGGAAGAAATTGCTGAGGTCTTAAAAAAACTAAAATCTCCAGCTATTAGTAGAAAACTTAATGAAATAACAACATCCAAAGAAGGTAAGGAAATTTTAAAAATTCTTTTAAATAATATCATTTTGGAAAGATTAGGTTTTAGTGTAAGAGTTCCTACAAAATTAATAGATAAGTATATGGAGAATGAATATGGATATAAATGAACTTTTAGATAGAGTAAAGTTATGTTATAATCTAACTAAAACCTACCCTATCTCTTTTGAAAGAGCTCTTTTTTTAGGATGGTATTGTTCATTAGACAATCCATGTAAATTTTGCTATATGAGTACTCAAAAAGATAAGATAAAAAATCCTATAAAAGCAAGAAGAAGATTAGAGAGTATTTTAGCAGAAGCTATTTTAATGAAAAGAATTGGTTGGAAATTAGAATTTATTTCTGGAGGTTATGGATTTTCTACTGAAGAAATTAATAAAATTGCTGAATTAGTTGCCTATGTTCAGAAATGTAGGCAGTACCTAAATGTTGGAATTACTGGCTTAGAAAAAATAAATTTAGATGTTATTGAGGGTGTTGTTGGAGCAGTTGAGACTGTTAAAGAAGATAGAGATAAAATTTGCCCAGGAAAGCCATTAGACAAAATTAAGGAATATCTTTTAAAAGCCAAAGATTTAGGTTTAAAAACAGGAATAACAATAATTTTGGGTTTAGGTGAAAAAGAGGAAGATATAGAGAAACTTTTAAATTTAATTGAAGAGTTGGAGTTGGATAGGATAACTTTCTACTCTTTAAATCCTCAAAAAGGAACTATTTATGAAAATAAACCTACAGTTACAACTATTGAATATATAAACTGGGTTTCATCTGTAAGAATAAACTTTCCTAAAATAAAAATAATAACAGGAATATGGACAGATAAGATTCCTATGATTAGTCCTTTAATAATGAGTGGAACTAATGTAATAACAAAATTTCCTCTATTTTCTATTTTTGGAACTAAATATGCATATTGGATAGAAAATGAAATAATAAAATCTAATAAGGAATTTTTAGGGACTTTTACTGATATTGACGTTTTAGAAGGTAAGAAAAAACTAAAAAAAACTCCATATAAAGAAGAAAAAATAAAGATAAGTGATGAAAATTTAATTATTTTAGAGGAATTAAAGGATAGTATTAACAAAAAAATAAATGAATATATAAGTAGAGTAAAGAAGAACATAAAAAAGAATGGGGCTAATTTATGATTACATTCAAAGATATTAATTTAATAAATATATATACAGGAGAGATTGAAAAGGCAAATGTTGTTTTTGATAAAACTATTAAAATAGTTGATTATGATTGCCAAATAGAAGAAGGAAAAGTTTATAACTTAAAAAATTTTTTTTTATCTCCCACTTTTATAGATGGTCATATTCATATTGAATCATCTCACTTAATTCCTGCTATTTTTGAGAAATATGCTTTAAAATCTGGAGTTTCTAAGGTGGTTATAGACCCTCATGAAATAGCAAATGTTTTAGGTATTGAAGGAATTAAATTTATGCTTAACAATGCAAAATATTTAGATGTTTATGTTATGGCTCCTTCATGTGTTCCTGCAAGTGATTTAGAGACATCTGGGTATAAAATAGGAGTTAAAGAAATTGAAGAACTTTTTAAGGAAAAGAATGTTTTAGGTTTAGGAGAAGTTATGGATTATATTGGAGTTATCAATGGAAAAAAAGAACTCTTGGAAAAAATAAATTTAGCTAAAAAATACAATAAATTAATAGATGGACATTGTCCTCTTTTGAGGGGAGAAATGTTAAATAAATATGTTGAAGTAGGAATAATGTCTGACCATGAGGCAGTTGATGAAGAGGAAGCTTTAGAAAAAATTAGATTAGGTCTAAAATTAATGGTTATAGAGGGAACAGTTGCAAAAAATATATATCTTCTAAATATTTGCAAAAAAATTAAAGATTTTAGGAATATTATGCTGGTTAGTGATGATATCTCCCCAAAGGATTTAAAAGATGGGTATATGATAAAAATCTTAAAAAAGGCAGTTAAATATGTTTCTCCAATAGAAGCCATTCAAATGGTAACAATAAATCCAGGAAACTATTTTAATATTGATATAGGAATAAAACCAGGAAATAAAGCTGATTTTATATTATTTGAAGATTTAGAGAGATTTAAAATTAAAGATGTTTTTATTGAAGGAAAGTCAATAGATGAGTTAAATTTTGAACATCCTAAGATTAAGAAAAAAAATACAATTAAATATAATAATATAAATGAAAAAGATTTAAAAATTCAAATTACTAAGGAGCATATAAGGGTTATAAAACCTATAAAAGATAGTTTAATAACTAAAGAACTAATAATTAAAAAAGATGAACTTAAAAAATGTTTAGATGAACAGAATATTAATAAAATTTATGTTATTGAAAGGCATAAAAATACTGGAAATATAGGAAAAGGTTTTGTTTATAGATTTTTAAAAGATATTACTTTAGCATCTTCTTACTCCCATGATGCTCATAATGTTGTGGTTATAGGGAACAATGATAAAGATATATGCTTAGCAATTAACAAAATTAAAGAGATGGGAGGGGGCTTTATAGCAGTTAAAGAAGGAGAAATTTTAAAATCTATTCCTATGCCAATAGCTGGAATTATGTCAGATAAAGATATAACTACTGACTTGGAAGAGATGGAAAATATAATTAATAAATATTGCTATTATGAAAATCCTTTTTTAGTTATGAGCTTTTTAACATTGTCAGTTATCCCTGAATTAAAAATAACTGATAAGGGTTTAGTTAAAAATGGTAAGATAGTAGATTTAAGTTTTTAAGAGGGAAATAAATGAAATTTGAAAAATATAAAGAACTGGCTAAAAAAGATTTTGAGAAGGCATGGCTAAAAGGTAGAGAAGTTATAAACAGAAAACATATTGATAAAAAATATCCAAGAATAAAAATAGATTTTGGAAAGGTGCATCCCGTTAAAGAGACCATTGAAAGATTAAGGCAGGCATATTTAAGAATGGGATTTGAAGAAGTAATAAATCCTATTATTGTTAGTGAAGAAGATATTTATAAGCAATTTGGCCCTGAGGCAATGGCTGTATTAGATAGATTCTTTTATCTTGCAGGACTTCCAAGGCCTGATGTAGGTTTAGGAAATGATAAAATAAAGATTATTGAAGATTTGGGGGTTAAAATAGATGATGAAAAAAAAGAACTACTAAGAGAAACCCTTCATAAATACAAAAAGGGAGAAATAGATGGTGATGATTTAGTTTTAGAAATTGCAAATTCTTTAAAAATTTCTGATGATTTAGCATTAAAGATTTTAGAAAAGGCATTTCCTGAATTTAAGGAATTAAAAGCAGAGGTAGGTAAATTAACACTAAGAAGTCATATGACTTCAGGATGGTTTATAACTTTAAGTTATTTAGTTAAAAAAAGAAAACTACCCTTAAAACTCTTTTCAATTGACAGATGTTTTAGAAGAGAACAAAGAGAAGATAAAAGTCATCTTATGAGTTATCATTCAGCATCTTGTGTTATAGCTGATAAAGATGTTGATGTTGATGAAGGAAAAGCAGTTGCTGTTAGCTTATTAAAACAGTTTGGATTTGAAAGATTTAAATTTAAGTTGGATGAAAAAAGAAGTAAATACTATATTCCAGAAACACAGACAGAAGTTTATGCCTATCATCCTAAACTTGGATGGTTAGAAATAGCTACCTTTGGAGTTTATTCCCCTATTGCTTTAGCAAATTATGATATTGATGTCCCTGTTATGAATCTTGGGTTAGGTGTTGAAAGGTTGGCCATGATATTATATAATTATGATGATGTTAGAAAGATGGTTTATCCTCAATTTTATAACTATAAAATGGATGATAAAGAGATAGCAGAGAATATTTTTATTGATAAAATTCCTATATTAGACAATTTATACAACTTTGCTAATGAAATTATATCTGAGTGTATTAAAAATAAAGATAGAGAAGCTCCATATACTTTAACATTAAGAAAAGTTTTAGAATTTAATAAAGAGAGAAGAGAAATTATTGTGGAGATTTATGAAAATGAAGAAGGAAAAAAACTTCTTGGTCCAGCAGCATTAAATAAATTGTATGTTTATAATGGAAATATTTATGGAGTTCCAGAAAGTTTAGAAGGAATTAAAGAGGAATATAAAGAACTATTAAAAAAAGTTAAAGAAGAAGGAATTTATTTAGGGTTTAGATATATAGATGGAGTTATTTATAAGTTAGTTTCAAAAATAGAGGAGTGTTTAGTATCAAATATTGACAACTTTTCATTTAGGGCTACAATTGTTAGAGGTTTAAGTGATATCAATATAAAAGTTGATGAAAAGGTTTTAGAGTATATCTTAAAAAACAATAAGGTTATAGATGTTAGAGGTCCTATATTTCTAAATGCAAAAATAACAATAAAATAACTGATAACTATGATAAAGTTGGAAATAGATAAAAGAGCCTATAATTCAATAAAAAATTTTTCAAGATTAATATATAGAAAAGCTATTCAAAATAAGGAGGATTTTCCAAAAAAGGAAGAAATTGTAATCCTCACCTATAAAAATAAGTTTGTTGCTAAAGCTATTTTTAATCCTAAATCTGCAATTATAAAAATTCTTACAACAAAGGATGAAGAAATCGACTACAACTTTTTTTATAAGAGAATAAAAGCATCAAAGGATTTTAGAGAGAATATAATAAATTATAAAAATACTTACAGATGGATTTATGCCGAAGCTGATTATCTACCCAATATTATTTTTGATAAATATAATGAAATTGGGGCTATGCAATTAATGTCTAAACTAATAGAAAAGAACTATTTAAAGGATATTGTTGATATAATTTTTAATTTATCTGACATAGAGACAATATATATAAAAAAAGGAAAAAAAGGAGATAAAATAAAAGATAAAATCTTTGGAGATAAAAGTAAAAAAGAGACAATAATAACAGAAGGAAATGCCAAGTTTATAGTTAATGTTAAAGGACATAAAACAGGGTTTTTTTTAGACCAGAGGGAGAATAGGATAGAGATAGAGAGATTTGTTAAAGAAAATGATAAGGTTGTAGATGTTTGTTGTTATACAGGAGGGTTTTCAGTACATGCAGCAATAAAAGGGGCATATGTTGTAGGGATAGATTTATCAAAAAAAGCCCTAAAATTGGCAGAGGAAAATATGGAACTTAATAATATCCCTAAAGATAGATATGAATTTATAGAGGGTAATGCCTTCTCTGTCTTAGAAGAGTTTTTAAATAAAAATACATCCTTTGATATCTCTATCCTTGACCCTCCAGCATTT
>JAJRSC010000006.1 GCA_024278985.1 archaeon | reverse complement strand
GTTTTTTTTATTGGGGAAATTTTAATTTAAAATTAACTGTCAAAAATCTTTTAAAAATCTCGATAATTCACTACATCTAAATATTTAAAATAATTAAAATACGCGACCCTTAGAAAATTGATAAAAATCCTTAAAATTAAAAAATAACCGATTAAATTCTTCTAAACTAAAAATAAAAAATTTTTAGCGTGATAAATGTTATCCAAATATATTTAATAGAAAGTAAAGACATAACAATTTTAATTTTTCTAAAAATTTGACTATAAAATATTTACATTAATCAAATAGATATTTTTATATAGGGAATATACAATTAAATTATATACGGGGTGGGCGCAACGCTAACCATCTTTGGGGTATCCTGAATCCTGCTAATATGTTGCAGGAGTTGGAGGGGAACCTCGTTAAGAGGACCCTCCAACAATTTTATTTTTTTAAAAAATTTTATTAATTTATTTGAATTTAAGGATATGGTGATTAAATGAAGTTATCAGCAGATGAAGTTAAAATAACAAGGTCTATTTTAAGAGCAAGTTTTGAAATGTGGGAAAATATTTTAGATATTGATGTTGCCATTGTTGGAGCAGGACCAAGTGGATTAACCTGTGCAAGATATCTTGCCAATGCAGGTTTAAAAGTTGTTGTTTTTGAGAGACATTTAGCATTTGGTGGAGGTACTTGGGGAGGAGGTATGGGATTTCCCTATATTGTTGTTGAAGAGCCTGCTAATAAAATATTGGAGGAATGTGGAGTTAAATTAAAAAAGATGGATGATTATTATGTAGCTGACTCTGTTGAAGTTCCTGCTAAACTTGCAGTTTCAGCAATTGATGCAGGGGCTAAAATTTTAACTGGGATAGTTGTAGAGGATTTAATTGTAAGAGAGGATAAAGTTGCTGGAGTTGTTATAAACAGTTATGCAATAGAAAAAGCAGGCCTACATATTGACCCATTAGCTATTAAAAGTAAAATTGTTGTTGATGCTACAGGACATGATGCAACAGTAACCAACATATTAGTTAAGAAAAATAAGTTAGACCTTAAAGTTTATGGAGAAAGGTCAATGTGGGCAGAAAAAGGGGAAAATCAACTATTAGAAAATACTGGAGAGATATATCCTAATTTATTTGTTTGTGGTATGGCTGCAAATGCTGTTAAAAATGGTTATAGAATGGGAGCTATTTTTGGAGGTATGTATATTTCTGGTAAGATTTGTGCTGAAAAAATAATAGAAAAATTAAAAGAATAATTTTAAATTTTTTTATAGATAATAATTTTTTGTTTAAGCATAAATACATATATAGCCCTAAAGATAAAAAAATTAGAATAATGATAACATTAATTAGGGTGTATTATAATGGTTAAAATTGCTTTATTAACATGTGGAGCAGAGTGGAGTGGAGTTTATAAAGAAATTGAAAAAGCTGCTAAATCTGTAGGAGGAGAGTTAGTTTTTCCTGAAGTAGATTTGGATTATATTGAGGAAGTTGAGGAAAGATTAGGTTTTAAAGTTGGTTCATCCAATTTAAAATTAATGTTTGCAAGAGCCATGTCTATAATTGAAGGAAATTCAGATGCAGAGGCTGTTTTTGTTTGTACATGTTTTAGATGTGCAGAGGGGGCATTAGTAAGAAATGAAGTTAGAAAACTTATTCAGGAAAATACAAATCTTCCAGTTGTTATGTATTCATTTACTGAAAGAACTAAAGCATCAGAATTATTAACAAGAATGGAAGCCCTTGCTACAATAGTAGAGAAAAAAGCTTTATTAGCAAGAAAAAAACAAGAAGGAATAAGTTTAGGAATAGACAGTGGTTCAACTACAACAAAAGCAGTTATTATGATAGATAATGAAGTTGTTGGTACTGGTTGGGTTTATACAAAGGATGTTATAGAATCTGCTAAAGAAGCAGTTGAAAATGCATTAAAAGAGGCAAATATTAGCTTTGACCAAATTGAAACAATTGGAACTACTGGATATGGTAGATATACAGTTGGGAGATATTACAATGCTGATTTAATTCAGGAAGAGATAACAGTAAATTCAAAAGGAGCAGCATATCTTGCTGATAAGCAGGAAGGAGAGGCAACTGTTATAGATATTGGAGGAATGGATAATAAGGCAATATCATTATATGATGCTATTCCTGATAACTTTACCATGGGAGGTATTTGTGCTGGAGCAAGTGGTAGGTTCTTTGAATTAACAGCAAGAAGGTTAGGGGTATCATTAAAAGAGTTAGGAGAATTAGCAGCAAAAGGAGATTGGAGAAAAATTAGAATGAACAGTTATTGTATTGTCTTTGGTATTCAGGATTTAGTTACTGCCTTGGCAGAAGGTGCTAAGCCGGAAGATGTTGCAGCTGCAGCTGCACATTCTGTTGCTGAGCAGGTTTATGAACAACAGTTGCAAGAAATTGATGTTAGAGAACCAGTAATTTTAGTTGGAGGAAGTAGTTTATTAAAAGGTTTAGTTATGGCTATGGAGGAGGTTTTAGGAAGAGAAATTATAGTTCCAAGATATTCTCAATTAATTGGGGCTGTAGGGGCAGCTTTATTGTCATCTGGATATAGGTATAAAAAAATTAAATCTTAGCCAATTTTAACTAATTCTTTTTTTAGTAAATAACATATAAAAAAACTTGAAAATATTGAAGAGAAGAGTATCATCCACATAATAATAATTTGTATTTCAGCAGCATTTATAGGATTTGCTCCAGCTAATAACATTCCTACCATAGCTCCAGGAATAAATATAATTCCAACAGTTTTTGTTCTATTAATAAGTGGAGTTATAGAGAATTTTACAGCTTTTTTTATAAATGGCATTATTGCAATAAGTTCAGTAGCTCCTAAAGCAAAATATCCAAGTAAAATATCTTTCTCTTTTTTAATATTATCTGTTATATAATCAAGAGTTTGATGGACTGTATTCATAGTATTTCCAATAACCATTCCTGAGAGAGGAATAACATATATAGGTTTTGGCTCAATAATCCCAAAAATAAGAATTGATAATGTTAAAAAAGTAGTTACTAAAAAAGTTATAAATAGAGAGATATATAATTTCTTTTTTGATATCTATTTTATATTTCTTCCAACTATAATAATGGCTGTAATAGTCATTAATAATAACATTATAATAATCCCAATATCTTCCAAAGAAAAAATAAATGTTAATATATAGCCTAATAAAAATAATTGAACTAATGCCAATATTGATACATATAAAATTTTAAACTCATATTTAAGTTTGGTTATATAACTTATAATAATTGAAAGAATAACAAAAGCAAAGCCAATTAAAATTTTCAGCATAAATAACACCACAAAAAAATTATAAAACTGTTTTTTCTATAATTTCCTTAGCTTTTTCTTTGCTTAATCCATTTCTTAATATTGTCCATCTATTTCTAACTTTTGGAGCTAACATTAATGCCTCTATAGCTATATCTTCATCTATCCCAATATCTTTTAATTTAGTTGGAGCATTTATTTTATTTAAAGTATCTCTTATTTTTTTATGAATATTTAAATTTGGATTTTCTTTTTCATGTAGGTAACTCATTATTATACTACCAATACCACACTGTTCTCCATGTAGGCTATTAAAATTATATTTTTCTTTTAGTATATCTAAAGCATGAGAAAAAAGATGCTCACTTCCAGAAGCTGGGCGTGATGAATTGGCTATAGCAATAGTTATGCCACTACCAATTAGTGCCTTAACTAACTTAGGAACTAACAATTTTAAATTGTTATCTGAGTTTAATATGTAGTTTATCAATTCCTCAGCAATTGTCCAGGAAAATATTGCAGAACTTTCACTATATTGCTCCTTTTTTTCTTTATATGCAAGTTTCCAATCTAAAACAGCTGTTATATTTGCTACTATATCTCCAACTCCTGAAAGTATCAATCT
Source organism: archaeon (assembly GCA_024278985.1). Taxonomy (GTDB): domain Archaea; phylum AGJL01; class Methanococci; order Methanococcales; family Methanocaldococcaceae; genus Methanocaldococcus. The sequence continues at coordinate 24,452 of JAJRSC010000006.1, read as the reverse complement.
CTTAGGAGATTTTTTTATAATCTCAGTATCTGCCAGTATGGCAATAGGGGACTCTGTCATAAAAGATGGCTGATTTATTGAAACTATTGGAGAGGCAATACCATCATTTGAGGCTGTTGTTGGAACACTAATAAAATGAATTCCTAATTTATATGCTAATAATTTCCCAAAATCTATAGCTATTCCTCCACCTAACCCTATAACTACATCATATCCTTGAATCTTTTCATCCTCTAATTCTGAGTAATAGATATAATCATAGCCAAAAATATTGTACTTTTTAGTATTCTTTCCTGTTACTACAATAGGACTCTTAAAGTTTAATCTTTTTAATATATCTGGAAGCTTAAAAATGGCATTATCTTCAATTATTATATATCTTGGAGTTGTGATAAACATGCTATACCCTGCCCAAAACTAATTCCTCCATCTCCAGGAGGGATTTTATTATGATAAATAAACCTAATATTTTCCTCCTTACATAATTCTTTTATTCTTTCAGTTATATATCTATTATAACTAACTCCTCCAGTTATAGCTAAGTTATCAGTTTTTTTGGCAATCTCAAATAATCCCTCAGCAAGATACATATGAGCATAATATGCTATTTCACCAATATCTCTACCCTCTAATAACATATAATAACAATCTTCAATAAGTGGAGTTGTTAATAAAACATTATTTTTTATCTTTGGATTAACTTCTATATTACTACATTTTTTAACAACACTTTCTAATCTTATTGCAGGTTCTCCATCATATGTTTTTTCATGACATACATTTAAAAGTGCTGAAACAGCATCTAATACCCTACCTGCAGATGTTGTAATAGGACAATTAATTTTCTTTTTTAGTTGAAATTCTAAAATATTAAGTTCCTTTTCTTTTATATATCTACTTAAAAATTTTTTTGCTTCTTCACCAATTGCCTTGTATAGTATTGAAAACAACATTCTTAAGGGATATTTAACTGCTAAGTCTCCACCTAATTGATACTGTTCTTCTAAATGGGCAATTCTTTTTATTTTGTTATTATAATATTCTAAAACTTCACCACCCCAGAGGTTTCCATCTAATCCATACCCTACTCCATCTAAAGCAAGAATCTTTACATTATCAAAAAAGTTATTATCTCCCAAAACACTAAATCCATGTGCATAATGATGTTGAATTTTAATAAGTTCTGAGTTATATTTTTTAGATAATTCTATGGCCAACTTTGATGAATTATAAAGAGGATGTAAATCAGAAACAACAATATCAATTTTGTCAGTTTTTGTTAATTTTAGTAAGGTATTTATTGCTTCCTTTAAATAGTTAAATGTCTCATATTTTGAAGTATTTCCTATATATTGAGTTAAATAAAACTTATTATTTTTAATTAAACATGCTGTTGAATTTAATTCTGCTCCAACACATAAAATTGTTTTATTGTTATCAATATTAACCTCTATAGGTTCAGGAGCATATCCCCTGCTTCTTCTTAAAAATATTAGTCTATTGGCTATTTTTTTAACAACACTATCATCACATCTATTTACAATTTTTCTATTATGTAAAAGGAAATAATCAGCAATTTTTCTAAGTTTTTTAATTTCCTCATTATCCTTAATCATTGGTAAGCCTGGAAGATTTGCAGAGGTCATAATATAGGCAAATTCATCCTCCAATAATAAGTAATGTAATCCTGAATAGGGTAAAAATACTCCAATTGTATCAAGATTTGAAACATATTTTGAAAAATAATTATTATAGTTTTCACCTTTCTTTAATACAACTATTGGCCTCTCTTTTGATAAAAGTGCCTTTTTTTCTATATCATCATATTCAGCAAATAATTTAATATTCTCAAAAAGTGTCATTACTGCAAAGGGTTGGCTCTTTCTATTTAGTTTTTCTCTTAATCTTAAAACTACTTCATCATCATCTACTTTACAAGCTAAATGTATTCCACCAATTCCTTTAATAGCAATAATATGACCTTCATTTAATAATTTTTTTGCCAATAAAATAGATTTATCATTTTTTTCTAAAATATTTTCTCCATCAGTTAAAAAAACATTTGGGCCACAGTTAGGACAGCAAATAGTTTGTGCATGGAATCTTCTATCATCATATGGATTATTATACTCTTCTAAACAATCTCTACATAAAGGGAAGTCTTTCATAGATGTGTTTTCTCTATCATAAGGTAAATTATAGATTATTGTAAATCTTGGACCACAATTTATACAAGAATTAAAAGGATATCTATATCTCCTATCATTTTTATTAAAAATTTCTTTTAAACAATCTTCACAAATAGAAATATCTGCTGGAATAATTCCCTCATCTTTAAAATCATCACTTTTTAAAATAGAAAAGTCTTTAAAATTCTGTCTTTCTATAAAAAATGATTCTATAGAATATATTTTGGCTAATTTTGGTTTTTTAGTTTTTATATCTTCTATAAATTTGTCAATATTTTCTCCTTCTACAACTATCTCAACAACATTACCCAAATTTTTAACATAGCCCTTTAAATTGTATTTTTTAGCCAATTTATAAATAAATGGCCTAAATCCAACTCCTTGAACAATTCCCTTAACAATAATTTTTTTTGTCATCATAATTAATTACTCAATTACTATTGATGCATATCCAACAACAGCAGAATAATCTCCTGTTATATCTCCAGAAGTTGCATATGCCAATAATTTAGCATCTTTAGCTCCTAATAATTTCATTGCTCTAATCATTGCCATAACTGGCCCATACCCACACATTGAAATATTATATTTATTAACATCTTCATATATCTTTTTTTCATCCATTTCCAATATATCTTTTATTACCAATCTATCTTTTTGTGTAGCTATTTCTTGGGGCTCATAATGTGAAAAATCTGATGATGCAATAATAATAACCTTTTTACCAAGTTCTTTGGCAATTTTAGCAATAAAATAACCTACTTCTATAGATGTCTCATAATCCTGGAACATCATAGATATAGGAACTATTTTAAATTTAGCAACCTCTAAATATTCAAGATGCTTTAAAAAAGGAAGTTGTACCTCAATACTATGCTCCTTTAAGTGAGACAGTTCATCTAAATCTATTATTTCACATTCTTTCCATAACAATTCAACAAAATCATAATCTGGTTCAAAATCTCCAAGTGGAGTTTTCCATACTGCCTCTGAAACGCTAACTCCAGAACCTAACCCTGTATGATTTGGTCCAAGAATAACAACAGTTATTTCATCAAAATCTGCTCTCTTTGATAGTTCATAATATGAATGAGCAGCAATAGGTCCTGAATATATATAACCTGCATGAGGACATACATATCCAGATACTTTATATATTCCTTTAGTTGGTAAGGCCTTAGGTCCTAACTTATGAAGATAGCACTGCTCTATTAAATCTAAAAGTTCCTCAGGGTCAGAAGGGTAAAACATTCCAGCAACTGCAGGATATCTTATTTTCATATTATCACTTGTTTAAATTATAAAAAAATTAAAAAGGATAGTACAAATAATAATTATTGATTACCTTCTTCTTCAGATTTTGCTTTTTCTTCTAACTTTTTAATAGCTAATCTAACACCTTCTTCAATCTCTTTGTGGAATAAGTTACCTAATGTTAATAATACAAATACAGCCCAAATAACAATTAATATTAAAACTATTCCTGCAATAACTGGAGAAATTCCTGCTAATATTGGGATAGCAAATAAATATGCAATTATAACAACAATTAAATAAGCTAATCCTCTAAATCCTCTTCTATATTTCTCCAATTTTTCCTCTGTTATTCTATCTTTTGCAATTATAGATACTAATATATCTGCAACTCCATCCATCAATTCTCCAAAGTCTTTAGCTATTCTTAGAAAGAGTATAATTAAGGCAATACCAATTATTGCTGAAATAATTGGTTTTAAGGCTGTTAAACCAAAAACATAAGGATTACCTAACATATCTGCTAAAGGAATAAAAACAAGAACACCAAATAACCATATTAAAGCTGCAACTATCAAACTAACAATTATTTGTGGAGCATTTTCCTTTAACTTTAATACTCCTTCCTCATAAACTTTTTTTGCAATATTCACATTATCACCTAATATTTTTTATTTTTATATATTTTTTTATATATAATATTATTGAGGCATTATATATATAGATATCTTATAATTTTTACGTATATCTAAATATTTAAATATGTGCTAATAAAAATAAATATTTATAATTTTTCTTTTAAATAATCTATAATATTCTCTATTTTTACTCTCTCCTGTTTTTTTGTATTTCTTTCTCTAACAGTTACTGTATTATCTTTCAATGTCTGACCATCAACAGTTATACAAAAAGGCACCCCTATTTCATCAGCTCTATAATATCTCCTACCTATTGCTCCACTATCATCATATTCAGCGATAATATTATTTTCTCTTAACATTTTTGTTATATTTTTAGCTATTTCAGGCATATTTTCTCTATTTACTAATGGGAAAACATAAACTTTTATTGGAGCTAAGTATGGTTTTAAGTTTAAATAAACTCTGTCCTCTTCTTCAACAAAGTTATGCTCTAATAAACAGTATATTATTCTATCAATACCAAAAGATGGCTCAATAACATGAGGAATAACTTTTTCTCCTTTAATAACTTTTTTAACTTTTTTTATTTTTAAGTAGTCTTTTAAAATTTCAAATTTCTTGCCATCAATTTCTAAAATTATTTTCTCTTCATTCTCTAATTTATTTATTAAATTTTCCTTATCTTCTTCAGATAACTTTTTTATATAGTTTTCAATCATCTTAGTGTCTTTTTTAAATATCTTCCCAACTATTTTATAATTTAGTTCAATTTCATAACATTCTACTTCTTTCTCTTCTCCTTCAACAAATATATCTAACTGTTCCCCACTATGTAAAGAATGACTTTTTAAATCATAGTCAGTTCTATCAGCTATTCCTACACACTCAATCCATCCAAATCTTTCAGTATATATTTCTGCATCCCAACAGTCAATTGCATAATGTGCTATTTCATCTGGTAGATGTTGTCTAAATCTTAATTTTTTTTCATCTATTCCAATATCAATTAAAAATTTCTTTGTTTTGTATATAAAATATCCAATAACCTCATGTTTTATAATTTCTTTCTTTACAGCCTCTTTTAAAGTAATCTCTACCTCTCCCAATCCATTAATTTGATTTTCTGCTGGAAGTAATCTAACTATTTCATCCTCTATATTCTTAAATTTTTCATGTCTTTTTTCTTTTGGATTCACAAAATATTCAATTTCTGCCTGTGTAAATTCTCTTAGCCTTATAACCCCTTGCCTTGGAGAAATTTCATTTCTATAACTTTTCCCTATCTGTATAACACCAAAAGGTAATTTATTCCTAAAAAATTGAGATAATCTTTTAAATAGTATAAAAATTCCCTGAGCTGTTTCAGGTCTTAAATATCCTGTCCTCTTTCCTCCTGGGCCAATGTTAGTAACAAACATTAAATTAAATCTTTTAACTTCTCCTAACTCTCCTCCACATTTTGGACATCTAATATTTTCTTTCTTTATAATTTCATCTAACTTTTTTAATGATAAACCTTCAGTATCTATATTTATACTTTCTTCAATTAAATGGTCTGCTCTAAAGGATTCTAAACAATTTTTACACTCAACAATAGGGTCTGTAAAGTTATCAACATGCCCAGAAGCTTTTAAAACTTCATATGGCATAATTGTAGGACTTTCTATTTCATAAAATCCTTCTTTTATTAAAAATTCCTCTCTAAATTTATTTATGATATTGTTCTTTAATAAACATCCTAAAGGACCATAATCATAAAACCCTGCAATACCTCCATAAATTTCAAAAGAATTCCATAAAAATCCTCTTCTTTTTGCCAAATCTATAACTTTTTCATATTTATCCATTCTTTCACCAAATTTAAAATTTTTTCTTCTCCAAAGTAATGTTTTCTCATTTCTTTAATAACTGTATAACTATCCTCTAATTTTTGAAATTCTAAAAGATAATTAGGAATTTTAGCTAATTTAATTTTTTTTGTTGATATATATTTATTCTCTTTTTTTAGTTTTTCTCTAAGTTTTTCTTTTATAAACTCTCTATTATCAATATATGGAATTGAATTTATAGATAATGCTATAACTCTCTCATCAACATCATTTATTTTTCCTACCTTATTTTTATATGCTAAAGTGATTCCTCTTTTTCTACCTATACTCTCTTTTTCATCTATATTAAAACCTGCCTCAATTAACCCACTCCTAAAAGGAATAGAGGAAGAATAAGAAAGAATTTTAGAATTTTTATTCATAACTCTATAAAGTCCTTTTAAAAACTCATATCTATATAGAGAGTTATCTCTTCTTGGAGAAAAAGCATCATGAAAAACTATATCATACTTCTTATTAGTCCTTTCAATAAATTTTTTTGCATCAATAACATTTATGGTAAGATTGTCATATGGGGAGATATACTCAATTCCTTTTTTATTTAAAAAATATTCTCTTAACTTATCTTTAACAATTTCATGCTCTTTAAGAGGAATATCCAAAAAAATAGACAAAAATAAAACTTCTTCACAAATCTCTACTAAATCAATAATTGCCATTTCATTGTAATGTAAAGCAGCAACAGCATTATAACATAATCCTGAGCATAAATCTAAAACTTTAGGTTTTTTATATTTATCTATCTCACTTGGTATAGCAAATTTATATATTGCTTCTGTTAATGCTCCCACCTTGGAATGCATAAGTTCTCCATAGGAGGGTAGAGTATAAGTAGAATCATCAGTTTTTATAAGAAGATTTTTATTTAATAACTCTTTTAAAAGAGATTTCTTAATTTCATTTTCATTTTTTAGATTATATCTATCTATATATCTCCTAATAATCATTAATGCCTCTTCTCTTGGGAGCATCTATATCTCCTAACTATCTCCATAACTATATCATATGAGCTATGAAAAGGACATTTAACATAATTTTTAAATCTTACAACCTTTGTTTTTAATCCTAAATCTCTTAATTTTTTTTCTAAATCTTCCTCATTAAATGTTGTTTGGTCAGGACCTAAAACAATAATATCAGGCTTTTCTTTAAGTATTGGCTCAAACATATTATTTATACTTCCTAAAATTGCCCTATCTACTGGTTTTAATGCTTCAACCATAACTCTCCTCTGTTCTTCTGGAATTATTGGTTTTCTCCCCTTTAATTTCTCTACTGTTTTATCCCTTGCCACAACAACAACTAACTCATCTCCTAAACTCTTTGCATATTTTAAAAATTCATAATGTCCTGGATGTAGAATATCAAAAGTCCCAGCAGCTAAAACTTTCATAGTTATCATTATAATTATATTTTTTTATATTTATACTTGGCTAAATAAAATGCATGTAATGCTCCTACAACAATAGGGCCTAAGGCAAAACCAACAAATCCAATAGTTAAAGGGGATATCAAAAATGCGATAATAACTAAAGCAGGATGAATATCTGTATCTTTATTAACTAAATATGGCCTTATGATAAAGTCAGGAGCAAATGATAAAAATATTTGCCCATAAATTAAAAGGGCAATTCCCTTATATAAATTTCCTGTTAGAGCAATATATACAGCTAAAGGAACATATATAGTCCATCCTCCAACAATAGGAAGAAATGCAAAAATACCAGTTAAAATAGCTAATAATTCAGCATAAGGAATTCCAAATATTTTATATCCTATATAAGAAAGTACTCCAATTATAACAGATATATTTACATTACTTATAAATAGATTTTTATAAGATTCATGGAGATAATAAAGATATATTTTTATTTTTTCTTTATAGTACTCTGGAGTCATATCATAAATAATATTCTTTAGATAATATCCATCCCTTAAAAAGTAAAATGTAAAAAAAATAATTAATAAAATTTTAATACCTAAAACTCCAAAGTCTAAAATTTTTGATGATATAAGATTTATTATATATCCTACAAATTTATCAATATATGACATAACAACCTTTTCATTTATAAAATTTGAAGAATTTAATAAAATAAAATTATAATAATTATGATAAAAACTATATAACATATTTGTTAATTTCTCAGGATTTAGCTCTAATACTATATTAATTAAAGTAATTAAGAAATATATGAATATAGCAATTATTGGAACAATATAAAAAGCTATAGCCAATAAAGCAGATAAAGTTCTTCCCATATATCTATTAAAAAAATTAAATATGGGTAAAGCCATATAGGATAAAGCTGTAGCATAGGCAACACAATCTAAAAATGGAAAAATTAGATAGATAAATGTAGAAAATATTCCAATTATAATTAATTTTCTAATAATTCTAAATTCATCCATATATATCCCAAGATGAGAATTATGATAAAGGTTTTAATGCCTACTATCTACTACCCATATATTGGTGGAATAACAGTTCATGTTGATAATTTAATCAAACATTTGAAAAATGTAGAATTTCATATATTAACTTACAATTACTCAGAACCAAAATATAAAAATATAGTGGTTCATGAAGTTCCACATATTAAAAAATTTAGAGGAATAAGTTATTTATTAAATGGTTATAAAATAGCAAAAAAAATTATTGAAAAGGAAGAAATTGATATAATTCATTCACATTATGCCTTTCCACAGGGATATTTAGGAGCTATTTTAAAAGATAAATATAATATTCCATTTATTTTAACATTACATGGAAGTGATGTATTTAAATTAAAAAATTCTTTTTTAGGAAGTTATTTTTTTAACTATTCTATAAATTCTGCTGATGAAATTATCTGTGTTAGTAGAGAAATAAAAAATATGGTTGGTAGAGGGAGAGTTATTTATAATGGTGTTGATAACTACTATAATAAAGGAGATGAAGGTTTTATTTTATTTGTTGGTTCATTTGTTCCACAGAAGGGTGTGGATATATTAGCAGAAGTTAGTAGAGATATAAATTATAAATTTATATTTATTGGAGATGGTCCTCTATTTAATAAGGTTAAGAAGATTACAAAAGATAATGTCATACTATTAGGTAAAAAAGACCATAATGAAGTTATTGATTATATTAGTAGATGCTCTTTTTTAGTAGTTCCCTCAAGAGTAGAAGGTTTGGGATTAGTTGCCTTGGAAGCATTTTCTTGCTCTAAACCAGTTGTAGCCAATAATGTTGGTGGTTTAAAGGAGATTGTCATTGATAAATATAATGGACTACTATCAAACAATAAAGAAGAACTAAGAGAAAATATAATAACTCTTATAGAAAATAAACAACTTAGAGAAAAGTTAGGTAAGAATGCAAAAGAATTTTCTAAAAAATTTTCATGGAAGAATATGGCTAAAGAAGTTCTTTCAGTTTATCAGAAATTCCTAAAATCTTAATTTTTGAAGGATAGTTATCAACATATTTTTTTATAATATCTCTTTCAATTCTTGCCTCAAGAATTGATAAAACTCTCTCCTTAAAATGCCTTGAAAATCCAAAAGGAATATTAATTTCATCAATACTTTCATAAGGTCTATTTTTTTCTAAAATTTGAGCTACTTTTTCAGGTAGATATTTGTATAAATCATAATTATTTACTGTTTCTAAAATTCTATCTTCAAATCTATGTAAAAATTTAAGTTCTCCTTTTTTATATTTTTCTTCTAAGATTTTAATAGTTGTTTCAGGTAGGTATTTTTTAGCTTCTTCAAATTTTCCTCTTTTTATTAATTCTCTTATTTTAGTCCCACTAATTCCTTCAAGTCTTTTAACAAATAAAAATTTAGGATTATAATTTATACCCTCCTTCTTAAGTTTATACAACGTCTGAGACATTGAAGCAATAACATAGTTATCTATCTCCAATTTTTCTCCTAAAATTTCACCTGTTTCTATACAGTAAATTTTATATGGTTTAACTCCAATGTGATAACCCTCCTTTATAAGTTCTATAATTCTATCCATAGTATTCTCAGGAATATAACCCCTTGGGATTATTTGAGCATTTAAAAAATAGAACTGTTTTATTAAACATCTCATATATTGACCAGAGCCAAGTATTCCCATAGCAGGACCTTCAACAACTAAATCAGCCCCTGCTTTTATTGCTAATTCAGCTCTAACATATCTGTCTATAAAATAAGGTACTCCTCTTCCACTCCTCTCTAAAGGTCCAGGTAAGACAGAGATAAATATTCCTTTCTCTTTTCCCTTATCTAAACAATACTTATGTCCCTTATGTAATGGATTATATTCTGTAAAATCTGCAACTATTGGTTTATCTAAGTTTAAAATTTTTTTTATAATTTTAAAATCTTTTTTCTTTCTTTTAGCATCTTTTATAATCTCCTCCCTATCTTTTAAAAATAGTTTTAAATCCATAATTACACCAATAATAGAAAACTTTATATATGAAAAATAGATTATAAAATAATGCTTACTTAGGGCCCATGGTCTAGCTGGCTATGACGTCGCCCTTACAAGGCGAAGGTCGCCGGTTCGAATCCGGCTGGGCCCACTAAATTTTATTTTTGCTGTTCTTTTTGTAGTTTCTCTAATTCTTTTTGAACTTCTTCTTTTAATTTTGAAATTAACATAGATAACTCATTTATTTTTTTTAAACCTTCTTTTTCTGCTTTATCTAAATCTTCAAGAGTCTTTTTTAATTTTTCAATTACCTCATTTTTATTTTTCTCTATGTAGATATCTGATTTTACACCATAAAGGACATTCTCATCTATAATTTTTGCTTTTAAAAATACTCCAGGCCCTATAGGAATTAAGGTTTCATCATCAACTTTAATATTCTCAAGAGTTGCTATAGTTTTTTCTATATCTCCCTTTAAATTATTAATTGATGCAATTTACGCATGTAACATTTGTAATTGTTGGTTATACATTTCTAAAGCAATAGCTTTTTGTCTAACATCATTACCTACATCCATATTTTCACCAAAAAATTTTTTATTGAATAAATAATATATTTCTTTTGTATATATTAAGTTTTTTGTTAGGATAAAAATGATTCCAATACTTTTATCCTTTAAAAATAAGAAAATTGTAGTTTTTGGCTGTGGAGAAGTTGGAAAAAGAAGAGCTTTAAAATTATATAAAGATGGTGCATTAGTAGATATATATTCTAAAAATTTTGATAATGATATTGTTAAAATAAATGATATTAAGAAGATAAAAATAGATTTAAATAATGTTGATGATAAAACCCTCAAAAATATTATTAAAAAGTATGATATTATAATAGCTGCTGTTAATAAGGAAATAAATAAAAAAATTGTTAATATTGCAAAAGAATTAAATAAGTATGTTAATTCTTCTACATCAATAGAAGAAAGTAATTTTATAATCCCTGCCTATGTTGAGAAAAATGGAATCATATTTTTTATATATACTGGAGGAAAATCTCCATTATTAGCTAAAAATATTAGAAAAATAGTTGAGAACTATCTTGATAAAAATGATATTGAATTTATTGATAAATTTAGAATATTTTTAAAGGATAATATAAAAAATCAAAAATATAGAAAAAGGATTTTAGAAGAGTTATTCACAAATGATAATTTTAAAAAAGAACTTAACTCCCTTATAGAAAAATATTATAAAAGGTTAAAAAATGATAATTTTAAAAGCAGACCATAAAAAATACTCTATTGATGAATTAGAAAAATTAAGATTTGATGAAGAAGAATTTTACAAAAATAATAGAGGTATTTTACTCCAAACATGCAATAGAGTGGAAATTATTGCAGAGAGTTTAGAAGATTTAAATATTAAAAATTTTGATAAATTTGATTTATTGGTAGATGATGAGGCAATATATCATTTATTTAGATTAGCATCTGGATTAGAGTCTATGATTGTTGGAGAATATCAAATATTGGGACAACTAAAAAAGGCCTATCTAAAAGCAAAGGAATACCATAAAGTTAGTAAAAAATTGGAAAAAATTATTTTAAAGGCAATTCATACTGGTCAAAGAGTTAGAAATGAGACAAATATTGGAAAAGGTGCAGTTTCTATTGGTTCTGCTGCTGTTGAATTAATTGAAAAACTTACAGGATTAGAAGGGAAGAATATTTTACTAATAGGAGCTGGAGAAATGGCTAAAACTGTTATTAAAGCCTTAAAAGAAAAAAATATTAAAGCAATAATAGTTGCAAATAGAACATATGAAAAAGCTGTTCAATTAGCCAAAGAATTAAATGGAATTGCTATAAAATTTGATAAATTAAATGAAGCTTTAAGATATGCAGATATTGTTATTTCAGCTACCTCTGCCCCTCACCCAATTTTAACAAGAGATAGAGTATATAATATTGGAAATACTATTATTGTTGATATTGCCCTACCAAGAGATACAACAGATGATATAAGAACACTTCCTAATATTAAGTTATTTACAATAGATGATTTAAAAGATATTGCCAAAGAAAATTTAAAGAGAAGAGAAAAAGAAATCCCTAAAGTTGAGAAAATAATAGAAGAAGAAATAAAAAACTTGAAACAACAGTTAAAAAATTTAATTATTGAAGAGAAATTAAAAGATCTAAATAAAGTAATTGAAGAAATTAGAATAAATGAAGTTAAAAAAGCTAAGAATATGATAAAGAATAATAAAAATCCTGAAAAGGTTTTAGAAGAGTTTTCTAAGGCATACACTAAAAAAATAATTTGTGAAATAAAAAAATTTTTTAGTCATGAACTCCTTTCTCAGTAATCTTAAATGTTGCCTCTGCATCTGGAAGATGTGGAGAATCATAAAGTTTAGCAATTCTTTTATCTCCTTTTGCCTTTCTTAAAAATATTCTATATGTTGCTGCATGCCCAACAATATGCCCACCTATTGCCTGCTCTGCAGGTCCAAAAAAGGCATCAGGTCTTGCAGCAACTTGGTTAGTTACCAAAACTACACAGTTGTAGATATCTGCCAATCTATTTAATGTGGCTAAGTGTTTTCCAAGTTTTTGCTGTCTTTCTGCAAGTCTTCCCATTCCAGTGTATTCTGTTCTGAATGTACTTGTTAGAGAGTCAATAACTATTAACTTAATATTATGACCTTCATTTATTAAGTCTTCAACATTTTCAGTAAATAATATTTGCATATCTGAGTTATATGCTCTTGCATAATGAATACTATCTAATACCTTTTTTCCATCTAATCCTAAGGCTTCTGCCATTTGGATTATTCTCTCAGGTCTAAATGTTCCTTCAGTATCAATATATACAGCTTCAGGTTGTTGTAAATACTTCTCCTTTATTTCTTCATTGGCTATAATCTTATCTGGACATTGTAAATTAACACATGCCTGATGTGCAATTTGAGTTTTTCCTGAACCAAATGCTCCTGCAAATTCAATAACTGACTGACTCTCTAATCCTCCCCCAAGGATGTTATCTAAATTTGTACTACCTGTTGATAAATGCCATATATATTTTCTCTGTTATAAAATTTCAGAACCTTTTTTAAATCCAAGATTACACATTTGTTTAGCAGCTTCAATAATTTTATGAGCTGCTTTTTCACTTATTCCTTCAACTTCACATAATTCTTTAACTGTTGCTGTTGCAATTTTCATAAAATCTGTAAATCCAGCTTCTTTTAATCTTTCAGCAGTAGATGGCCCAACACCAGGAAGTTCAGTTAAATCATCCATTAATAATCACCAATATAAAATAATGCTATACTGATTATTAACACATAACTCATATAATAAACTTTGTAGAGATTAATATATTTATTTAAAATAGTAAATATATAAATTAAAAATTTATTTAATAATTTTTTCCCTTATTTAATAATTTTTTTGCTAAAAATCCTGCCCAAGATGCCTCTAAAATAACACTTATAAGTATTGTCATAAATGTACCTACTAATATGGCAATGGCATAATTTTTTGGATTAGGAACAAATTTAGTAAGTTTATCAGCATGTTTTAATATTAATATACTAACAGTAACAGCTAATGCTGCTGGAACTACTCCTCTTGGACCTTCTAAGGCAATATATAATTTTTCTCCAAATGTGTGTTTTGTTTTTATAAGCCCTATAAATGTTCCTAATGGTCTTGCTATAAATATTGAAGCTAATGCTAATATCAACCCTGGAACAAAGAATTTTTCTAAATAAGATAATCTAATACATGCCCCTAAAAATACAAAAATAAATATTCTTGATAATAATGACAAATCATCAGAAAATCTTACAATATATTGATAATCCTCTTCTTTTTCTCCTAATTTATGTAAATAATCTCCTAAAAATATAGCCATTATTGCAACAGCCATATATCCAGAAATTCCATATTTTATATAATGAGGTAATAGATATTCCCCAAGATATACTAATAACATAGCACCTCCTAATACTAAAGGAGCAACATATTCATGAAATTCATAATGAACAATAATAACCTTATATATCCTAGCCATTATATACCCAACAACAATAGCACCAACAGCTAAAGATAATAAATTCAATATTGGATTTAACATTATTGTTAATCCTAAAATTCCTAAAATTAATGTTGTTGCTACAATTCCAAGAGGGTCATTAAAAACACTTTCTGCTTCTAATATAATTGCAATATTTGGATTAATTTTTACTCTTGAAAAGACTGGAATCAATGTTGCAGGGTCTGTTGCACATGTAACTGCACCAAATAAATAACCTGCTGGATTAAGAATATTTAACCCAAAAACTAAATTAAAAACTAATCCAGAGATTAGAAGAGTTATTATTAAAGTGATTGTATCTAATCTTATAATATTATCAATTACTTTAGATAAATGAGATATTCTCATGGTAAAAGATCCACCCAACAAAATAAAAATTAACCCTATTGGACCAATATATTCAAACATTTCCTGAGCCAATTCTGGAGATATTATATTAAGACCTGGTCCTAACAATAATCCTAAAATTAAGAGAAGAGGAATATCAGGAATTGTTAAAGATTCTGAAATTTTTGCAACAATTGAACCTAATAATAGAACTAATCCTAAATATCCAATATAGATAACAACATCCATATTTTCACCTTTTTATCAAAAACATATAAAAAAATAAAAAATAATTTATATTAAAGCATTTAAGTTTATTCATCAGAATAAGCTTGAATTTTAAGAATTGAAACATCTAAACCATCTTTCTCTTCTTTTTCTTTAACTCTTAAACCAAGAATAATATCTAATCCCTTATAAATAATTAACCCTCCAACAATTGCAATTATTGAAATTATTATTCCTCCAATTATTTGATCAACTAATGATGTTTTTACCTCTCTTAATAAAAATGGAATTCCTGCACATACTACTCCTATAAAACCACTCATAGCATGAACTGGGCCTATTGCACAAACATCATCAATTTTTAACTTCTCTTCAATAAATTTATAAGTAAATGGTTGTTGAATTCCAGCTAATAAACCAACTATTAATGCACCTATTGGTGTAAATAAATCTACTCCACTACATACAGCAACTAATCCTGCACACATACCATTAGCAGTATATAGAGGATCACATCTTGAACTTAAAGCTCCTCCTATGATTCCTCCAGTCATTGCCATAGTTGTTGCAATTGCTACCCTAACCAACTCTAATCCATCCCCTACATTTGCTGCACTACCTATATTAAAACCATACCATCCAAATGCTAAAATAAATGCCCCTAAAACAGCTATTGGAATGTTATGTCCAGGAATAGCTTGGGGAATCCCATTAATATATTTATCAACTCTTGGACCTAAAACATAAGCTGCCATTAAACCAACTAACCCCCCAAATAAATGAACTGCTCCACTTCCAGCATAGTCATGGAAGTTTATTCCCAAACTTGAAAATCCTCCTCCCCAAACCAAATGCTCAATAATTGGATATAAAATACCTCCAACAATTAAAGCTCCTATAAAGTATGGAAGAATTCTTATTCTTTCAGCAACTCCTCCAGTTATAATTGTCACTGCTGCAGCTGCAAACATAACCATCTTCATAAACCAAGCTCCTAAATCAGCATCAAAATTACCAGTTATTAGAGGGAGTATATTATTTAAACCATAAGAAATACCATAACCAATAAATAAATATGCTATAAACACAGCTGCTAAATCTAACAATTTTAAAACACAATGATAAGCAGCATTCTTTGCTCTAAACTGACCAATTTCTAACGCTATAAATCCCGCCTTCATAAAAAATATTAACGATGCAGCCCATAAGAAGAAAAATACATCAATCCCAGACAACATTTTTAACCACCAATAGGTAATTTATTACCTACATAGACATATTAAAAAAAAATATTTAAGCTTTATTAAGGAAAAGCAATTCCTTAATGTTGTAGATTAATGATTTCATATTTATTAATGATAGTAAATTTTATATATTTGGTAGTAGGAAACTTATTTCCAAAGAATTTTTATGGTGAGGGTTATGAATGTTGAAGAAGCAATAAAGTACATAAAAGATAATAATGTTAAATTTATAAGATTCCAATTTGTTGATATCTTAGGATTTCCAAAAAATGTTGCATATCCTGTAAAAACTGGAGCAAAAGGAGAAGAAGAATTAAGAGAGATATTAGAAACTGGAGTTTGGTTTGATGGGTCTTCTATAACTGGTTTTGTTGGAATTGAAGAATCAGATATGTTATTAAAACCTGACTTATCAACTCTTTCTGTTTTACCATGGAGACCTGAAGAGAAAAGTGTAGCAAGAGTTATATGTAGTGTATACAAAGATGAGAAAACTCCATTTGAAGGAGACCCAAGAAGTAGATTAATTTCTATTTTAAATGAATTAAAAGAAGAGAAAAAAGGAGAGTTCTTTGTTGGACCAGAACCAGAGTTCTTTTTATTAAAAAGAGACCCTCACAATCCACATAAATGGATTCCAGCAGATGATGGAGGATACTTTGATGTTGAACCATTAGATGATGCTCCTGATATAAGAAGAGATATTGTTTTAGCTTTGGAAAACCTTGGCTTCCATGTTGAGGCATCTCACCATGAAGTTGCCCCAGGACAACATGAAGTTGACTTCAAATTTGACAATGCATTAAAAACTGCTGATAGTGTTGTAACATTTAAGATGACTATTAAAAATATAGCTAAAAAACATGGATTAAAAGCTACATTTATGCCAAAACCATTTTATGGAATGAATGGTAATGGAATGCACTGCCACCAAAGTGTTTGGTTTAATGGAGAACCTTCATTTTATGATGAAAATGGACCATACAATGGATTAAGTGAAATATGTTTAAGCTATATAGCTGGAATATTAGAACACGCTAAAGCATTAGTCGCTATAACTAACCCATTAGTTAATTCATACAAAAGATTAGTTCCTGGATATGAAGCTCCTGTAAATATTGCATGGGCTAACAAAAATAGAAGTGCTATAATTAGAGTTCCTGCACCAAGAGGAAAAGCAACAAGAATAGAATTTAGAGCTCCAGACCCATCATGTAACCCATATTTAGCATTTGCATGTATGTTAGCTGCAGGTTTAGATGGAATTAAAAGAAAATTAACACCACCTGAACCCGTTGAGAAAAATATATTTAAGATGAGTGAAGAAGAAAAAAGACAGTTAGGAATTGAATCAGTTCCAGCAAACTTAAAAGAAGCATTGGATATGTTAGAATGTGATGACGTCTTACAAAAAGCATTAGGTAAGCACATATATGAAAATTGGATGGAAATTAAAAGAAAAGAATGGGATGAATTTAGAACTGCAGTTACTGATTGGGAAGTTAAAAAATACTTAATCTATTAAATCTATTAAATTTTATTTTTTTTATTAAAATTTTAACCAGTGAAAATATGAAAGCAATCTCTATTTTAAGTGGAGGATTAGATTCTACAGTTGCTACTATGTATGCTAAAACTCTTGGTTATGATATATTAGCATTAACTTTTGATTATGGTCAAAAATCTGCTAAAAGAGAAATTAATTCTGCTAAAAAAATTGCTAAAATTTTAGATATTGAGCATATTGTTATAAAATTAGATTTTACAAAGTATTTTAAAAAAAGTGCTTTAATAACTAACCAAGAGATTCCTAAGTTATCAATTGAGGATTTAGATAGTGATATAGTTTATGATACAATGAGAGCAGTATGGGTCCCTGCAAGAAATGTTATATTCTTAGCAATAGCTGCAGGATTTGGTGAAGATAGAGATGCTGAAAAAATATTTATTGGAATTAATAAAGAAGAAGGTACAACTTTCCCAGATAATACAATAGATTTTATTAATGCCTATAATAAAGTTTTAGAATTAGGAACATTAAATAAAATTAAAATTGAAGCCCCTCTTTATGATAAAACTAAGGAGGAGATTGTTAAATTAGGTAAAGAATTAGAAGAAAAATTAAATGTTGAAATATTAAAATATAGTTATTCATGTTATAAAGATAATGGAGAAGATCTTTTACATTGTGGAGAATGTGAAAGTTGTGTAAGAAGAAAAAGGGCATTTATTAATGCCAAAATTAAAGATGATACAAAATATTTAAAATAAAAAAAATAAATTATTCAGTTTTTAAACCTTTTCTTTCTCTAATCTCTTTTATTAATTTCTCTTGAAGTTCTTTTGGAACTCTTTCATATCCTGCAAATTCAGTACTCCATAAACATCTTCCCTGTGTTGCTCCTCTTATTGCTCCTGCAAATCCAAACATTTCAGCAATTGGACATTTTGCTTTTATAATTGCCATATCTCCTTCTTGTTCCATATCTAATATTTGTCCTCTTCTGTTACTAATTTCTCTCATTGCAGCTCCCATATAATCTTGAGGAGTATTTATAAATACTAATTGAACTGGCTCTAATAGTACAGGTTTTGCTTGCATCATGGCATCTCTAATTCCAAATCTCATAGCTGGAATTATTTGAGCTGGACCTCTGTGAATTGCATCTTCGTGTAATACTGCATCCATTAACTTAACTTTAACTCCTTGACATTTTTCTGCAGCTAATGGACCATTTCTCATAGCTTCTTTAAATCCTTGAATTAATAATTCTTTAATTTCATCTAAATGAACAATCCCTCTTGTCATATTTACTAAGACATTTCCTTCATATATACACATAACTCTTTTGGCTTCTTCTGGGTCCATTCCTGCCTTAATTAATTCTTGGACTATCTTATCATCTAATTTTCTTTTACTATCAACATCTGGGATTTTACCTTCTTTATATGCTTGTAAAACCCCTTCTTCTAATGGTTCAACCATAATATAGAGTTTGTTATGTTTGTTAGGAGATTTACTTTCAATTATTGGTGATTTATCTGTAACTGTTTCCCTATAAACTACTATTGGTTGCCCAACAACTACAGGAATTCCTGCATCTCTTTCTATTTTTAATTTTGTTAATATTTCTATATGTAACTCTCCCATACCACTTAATAAGTGTTCTCCAGTTTCTTCATTAATTTCAACTCTTGCAGTAGGGTCTTCTCTTGCTATTTGTCTTAATACTTCAATTAATTTTGGTAAATCTTTTGTGTTTTTAGCTTCAATAGCTACTGTAATAACTGGCTCACTAATGTGAGTTAAAGCTTCAAATGGTTCAATTATATGGTTTGGAGAACAAATTGTTTCTCCAGCTGAAGCTTCTTTTAATCCTACAATAGCACAAATGTTTCCAGCAGATATACTTTCAACTGGAATTCTTTCAGGTCCCATAAATACTGCTACTTGCTGAACTTTTGCCTTTTGTTGGGCATTTACCATGTAAACTTCACTACCCTGTTTAACTCTACCACTAAATAATCTACAAACTGAAACAGCTCCAGCATGTTTATCCATTATAATTTTGGTAATTACCCCTGCTAATGGACCATTAGGGTCACAGTTAAGCATTGCCTTACCAACTTCAGAATTTAAATCTCCTTTCCATAAGTGAGGAATTCTATACTTTTGAGCTTCTGGAGGGCTTGGAAGATGTTTAATAACCATATCTAAAACTACCTCATGTAAAGGAGCTTTTTCAGCAAGTTCTTTTTGTTTATCTTCTTCACAATATTTTATAATATCTTTGAAAGTAATTTTACTTTTTTGCATAAATGGAACAGATATAGCCCAGTTGTGATAAGCTGAACCAAATGCAACACTTCCATCCTCTACTCTAACTAACCATTTATCTTTAAACTCTTCTGGAGCCATTTTTCTTATTAAATTGTTAATTTCAGAAATTATTTTAATAAATCTGTTTTGTAATTCTTCAGGAGTTAATTTTAATTCATTAATTAATCTATCTACTTTATTTATAAATAAAACAGGTTTTACTCTTTCTCTTAATGCTTGTCTTAATACGGTTTCTGTTTGTGGCATAACTCCCTCTACAGCACAAACAACAACAATAGCTCCATCAATTGCTCTCATAGCTCTTGTAACGTCTCCTCCAAAATCAACGTGTCCAGGTGTGTCGATTAGGTTGATTAAATAATCCTTACCTTCATAGTTATGTACCATAGAAACGTTAGCTGCGAAAATAGTAATTCCTCTTTGAGCTTCCTCTTCATCAAAATCAAGAGCTAACTGTTCTCCAGCTAATTCTTTAGAAATCATTCCAGCTCCAGCTAATAAGTTATCTGATAATGTTGTTTTTCCATGGTCAATGTGGGCACAAATTCCAATATTTCTTATTCTATCATACTTCTCCATTAACTCCTTAACCTTTGCAATCATTTTTGCTCTTTTTCCCATAAATTTCACCTTTTATGAATTTTATGTCATTATCTTTTACATTATATTATAATTAAAATAAAAAAGAGGTTTATATAAATTATCTTGCTGACTCAGCAACTCTTTCAGTTTCTTCTTTCTTCCTAACAGCATAACTTTTTTGTATGTCTCCTCTTGCAGCAGCAATAATTTCATCTGCTAATGCTTCCTCAATAGGTTTTTTACTTTTATGAGCTGCATTATATGCTCCAATGGCAATATTTCTTAAAGCAATATCAATTCTTCTTAAAGAAGAACAATCAACAGATTGTAAATAAATAATACCTCCATATTGTATTCTTGTAGTATCTTCTCTTGGTCCAGCATTTTCAATAGCATCAACTAAGACTTGTATAGGATTTTGTTTTGTTTTTTTCTCAATAATATCAAAAGCTTTTTCAACAATTTTTAAAGCTTTTAATTTTTTTCCTGTGTTTTCTTCCCTTCTCATAACTTTATTAACTAATCTTTCAACAATATTCATTTTTGCTTTTTCAAATTGTCTTTTAGTGAATCTTCCAGCAGTATGTGGAACATATATAGGAGTTAAGTTTATATAATTTCTTAATCCAGGGTCTTTAACAACAACATCCTTTGTGCTCCATTTTCCAAAAATTTTAATTTCATCCAACTCCATGTTTCCACCATTCTTATCTCTTGATTTTTTCTTGTCTTCCTCTTACTAATTCTTTTAATGAATTTCTACCAACCATAATAACTTTATACTTAACTCCAGGAATGTCCCCTTTAGCTCTTGGACCTTTTGGTCCTCCAATACCTTCAATAATAACCTCATCGTGTTCATCGATAAAGTTTATAGCTCCATTTCCAGGACAGAATGCTGTAACAACTCTACCATTTTTTATAAGTTGAACTCTTACACACTTTCTAATTCCAGAGTTTGGCTGCTTTGCTTCTAAACCAACCTTTTCAATAACAATACCTCTTGCCATTGGAGCTCCTTCTAATGGGTCATACTTCTCTTTTAATCTTAAAACTCTTTTTACATATCTATAATCGTGCCATCTGCACCATTTTCTTTTTAATCTTAATTTTCTTCCAGCAAATTCTCCTCTTGGTGATTTACTACCACTCATATTTTTCACCTAAATATATCATCCTTTTTTATTTAAATAACTTTAAATTTTACTATTTATATTTTATTCACTCTCTTTTTGTTCATTAGAATTTTCATTAGAACTATTAGAACTTAAATTCTCCTTATTATTTTTATTATTTTCATTTTTTTGTATTGGTCTTCTTGGTTTTCTTTGTTGTTGAGTAACTACTTGTATTTTTGTTATTTTTGTATGTCTTTTTAATATTTCTAAAGCTCTATTAACATTTTTTAATACAATTCTTTTAATTTTTGGATTAACTTTTACAAAAGCAATAACATCCTTTCCCATTCTTTTTATCCAAACATCTTCTAACTTTATAGGAGCAAAAACATTTCTTACAAATTTTCTCCAGTCATTTGAGTATTCAATGATATCAATTTTTTTACCAAATTTTTCCTCAGCTTCTTTTACATGTTCTCCTCCTTTCCCTATAGCAGCCCCTATTTCTCCCTCTTTGATAATAAAGGCAATTCTATCTTCAGAAATTATACAGTCAATAGGTTGTACATTGGAAATTTTTTCAAACATTCCCATTTTCATAATCTGCTCAGTTGATAGTCTTAACTTACTCATTACTTATCACCTTTTAATATATCCATAATGTTGGAGAGACCTTCATCAACTATTAAAAGAGCTGCTACAGGGAAAGGTTTTCCACAGACAGCCCCTAATTCTAAAGATGTTATATTATGTTTATATACTGGAATATTTGATAACTTTGCATAATATTCAATATCTTCCTCTATATCTTTAGGAATTTTATCAGCCAAGATAACTAACTTCCCCTCACCGTGTTTAACAAATTTTATTGTTCTTTTACTTCCCAAGATTACTTTTCCAGTATCTACTGCAGTTCTTATAGCTTTGTTTATATCCATATTCTTAACCTCCTTCTCATTTTTTACTCCGGAGGGAGTAAAAATTTTATTTTATAAAAGTTTTTTAAGGTATTGTCATTTAATTATATATATTTTTTGGAAAATAGATTTGTTTATATCTATAAAATAATACTAAGGAAGTTAAATAATATAAAAGCAGGGTATTATTTATATACTTTACTTATTCTATTTTTTACAGTATATTTAAATATTTTTTAATTAAGTTAAATTTATATAAATATTTTATAACTAAAAGTAAGATTACTGTAAAATTTTGATGATTTTAACTTTAGAAAATTATTAAGGTATTGGAAAAAGAGTTTCCATACCGTAACGGTCTGATTTTAACCAACTTGCCACCTTCTGGGTACTTAGTAATGACACCTGAGATGTTTCCATACCGCAACGGTCTGATTTTAACGGGGAATTTATAAGAGATTATCTACTTGAGCAGTTTCCATACCGCAACGGTCTGATTTTAACATCAAACCACTTGAAAAAACTGACTTTACCAGTATATTGTTTCCATACCGCAACGGTCTGATTTTAACATGCCTGAATCATTAATGCTGTTAATCCACATACATGGTTTCCATACCGCAACGGTCTGATTTTAACTCAAGCTCCTCCTTTGCCATCTCATCACCATATTAGTTTCCATACCGCAACGGTCTGATTTTAACTTTAATAATATATTATCAGCATTTGAAATGTATTCAGTTTCCATACCGCAACGGTCTGATTTTAACGATTTGAAAAACATAAAAGACCCACAAGAATTATTAAAAATTTGTTTCCATACCGCAACGGTCTGATTTTAACATTAAAACTTATATAAAAACTTTTCTAAGTAGTGCAGTTTCCATACCGCAACGGTCTGATTTTAACTATTGATATTGAGGCAGTAAAAGAATATTTGAAAAACTGGTTAAAAAAACGTTTCCATACCGCAACGGTCTGATTTTAACGGAGAAATTTAAAAACTATTACACAAGAAATATATATGTTTCCATACCGCAACGGTCTGATTTTAACATTTTTGCCATGTCTCCACCCCCGTTTTTTTTTGATTTGTTTCCATACCGCAACGGTCTGATTTTAACTTTACTATGTAGAATGCAGGGCATAAAAAAGAAAATGTCTTGGTTTCCATACCGCAACGGTCTGATTTTAACATGAGATTGAAGTACTCAAATGATATACCATATGTGTTTCCATACCGCAACGGTCTGATTTTAACCAGAAATCTGGTTATCAACTTGTCCAAACCCTTGTAATAAGTTTCCATACCGCAACGGTCTGATTTTAACAAGTTACTAAAATACTGGATAAATACATAGAAAAATACAATATAAGTTTCCATACCGCAACGGTCTGATTTTAACTGAAGATATTATAGCCCATGAATTAAGAAGTGTTATGTTTCCATACCGCAACGGTCTGATTTTAACAAATTACAGAGATTATTGATTTACTATGTAGAATGCGTTTCCATACCGCAACGGTCTGATTTTAACTAATGAATCAGCTTGATGTTATCCCAATTAGAAAAAAGTTTCCATACCGCAACGGTCTGATTTTAACAAGAGGCAATTTTACGTATTTAGTATAATATCTCTTCTAATATATAACCTTTTCTATTATGTAATTTGTCAAGGGGTAGGTAATAGCTTTTATTTATAAACC